>NZ_JBKGHJ010000435.1:0-7148 GCF_046520365.1 Corallococcus sp. 4LFB | reverse complement strand
GCCGAGGGCTTCTGGCTCCGCGATTTGTTAGAGAACTTCTGGCGACCTACTTAGTTCGTGTGTTTGCCCAGCAAAGGGCAGCCATGCGCGCCTCACGGTGGCGCACGACCGGTACGGCCTTCAATCGCGGCAGGAACACCCGGCGGTGATGGCCGTGAGGAACGTCCGAATCCCATGCCCCGGCGCAGAGCGCCCCCGCGTGGAACCGGACGCCTCGGGACAACCCCGTGCGCCCCCTGAAGTTCGCCGACGGGGCCACAGGACGCGGACGCGCTGGAATCCTGACGGCGCTTCTTCAGTCCCGCGTCACGTACCACCAGCCGAACCACATGGTGCGCTCCTCCGCGAGCAGCTCCCAGCCGGGCGCGTGCAGGTAGAAGTCCGTGCGCAGCCCGGCGAGGTCCAGCGCGCGCGCCGTCTCCACCGCGCTCCACAGGTGCAGCGTCACGTCCGTGTCCGCCGTGCGCACCCTGCGCGTGGCCTCCTCGTGCGCCTCCAGGCCCTGACGGCGCTCCAGCACCGTGAACAACATCCGGCCGCCCGGCTTCAGCGCGCGGCCCAGGTGGCCCAGCACGCGCGGCAGGTCGTCACAGAAGTCCAGGCAGCCGATGGCCAGCGCCACGTCGAAGAGGCCCAGGTCCGCCGGCACCGGGTCCAGGTAGCTGTGCACGCGCCACGTGCCCGACGGCCGCGCGCGCTCGCCAGCTCCAGCATCTCCGGCGCCACGTCCAGGCCCACCACGTCCACGGACGCGTCCAGCCCTCGCGTGTGCAGCGCCGGGCCGCAGCCCACGTCCAGCACGCGCACGTCCGGCTTCACCACGCCCGCGAGGAAGCGCTCCACTCGGTCGCCGTAGCGATGCAGGGACGGGTAGAGCACCTCGTAGGCGGAGGCGATCTCCCCGTACACCTTCGCGACGGCGGCCTCGTCACCCCTGCCGCCGTCTCCCTCACCCTCCATACGGTGCGCTCCTGCTCAACAAGCGCGGGCACCGTATCACGGCGTGTTGTTGCTCCCCGGCTTGCGGAACACCGCCAGCGACCGCCCGGCCATCTCGAACTTCCCGGGCTTCATCTCCTCGCCGCCGCGCTGGTCGTCCGCCGTGTACAGCTCCAGCCGCCACGCGCCGCCCTCGCCCGGCGGCGGCACCGTGAAGGGCACCGGCTCATGGTGCGCGTTGAGCAGCACCAGCAGGGAATCGCCGCTGACGCGCTGGCCGCGCTCGTCCGGCGTGGGGATGGCGTCGCCGCCCAGCAGGAACGCCAGCGACCGCACGAAGGGCTTCTGCCAGTCCTCCGCGCCCATCTCCGTGCCGTCGGGCCGGAACCACGCCAGGTCCTTGTGCTCGGAGTCCCACAGGTGCTCGCCCTGGAAGAAGCGGCGGCGCTGGAGCACCGGCTGCCGTGGCGGAACTGGATGAGCTTGCGCGTGAACTCCAGGAGGTCCAGGCGCGTCGTGTCCAGGTTCCAGTCCACCCACGACAGCTCGTTGTCCTGGCAGTAGGCGTTGTTGTTGCCCCGCTGCGTGCGGCCCATCTCGTCGCCCGCGACAATCATGGGCACGCCGGTGGACAGGAACAGCGACGCCAGCAGGTTGCGCTTCTGGCGCTCGCGCAGGGAGATGATGTGCTTGTCGTCCGTCTCCCCCTCCACGCCGCAGTTCCACGCCTGGTTGTCATCCGCGCCGTCGCGGTTGTGCTCGCCGTTGGCCTCGTTGTGCTTGCTGCTGTACGTGACCAGGTCGTGCAGCGTGAAGCCGTCGTGCGCGGTGACGAAGTTGATGGACGTCTGCGGCCTGCGGCGCGCCGCCGCGAACAGGTCCGTGCTGCCCGTGAGCCGGTAGCCCACCTCCGCGGCCTGGTTCTCGTCGCCCTTCCAGTACTTGCGCAGGGCGTCCCGGTACTTGCCGTTCCACTCGTGCCACGGCGACGGGAAGCCGCCCACCTGGTAGCCGCCCAGCCCCACGTCCCACGGCTCCGCGATGAGCTTCACGCGGCCCAGGACGGGGTCCTGGTTGATGATCTGGAAGATGGGCGCGTTCGGGTCGTAGCCGCCCTGGCCCGAGCGGCCCAGCACCGTGGCCAGGTCGAAGCGGAACCCGTCCACGTGCATCTCCTCCACCCAGTAGCGCAGCGAGTCCACGATGAAGCGCGCCGTCTGCGGGTTGGAGGCGTTGAGGCTGTTGCCGCACCCGGTGAAGTCCAGGTAGTGCCGCGGCTCCGGCATGGTCCAGTAGTACGACGCGTTGTCGATGCCCTTGAACGACAGCGTGGGCCCCAGGTGGTTGCCCTCGCACGTGTGGTTGTAGACCACGTCGAGGATGACCTCGATGCCCGCCGCGTGCAGCGCCTTCACCATCGCCTTGAACTCGGCCACCGCGCCGCCCGGCCTCTTGCGGCTGGCGTAGCGCGGCTCCGGGGAGAAGTAGTTCAGCGTGCTGTAGCCCCAGAAGTTCGACAGGCCCTTGTCGTTGAGGAACGAGTCGTCCGCGAACGCGTGCACCGGCAACAGCTCCACCGCGGTGATGCCCAGCTTCTGCAGGTGCTCGATGATGACCGGCGAGCCCAGGCCCGCGTACGTGCCGCGCTGGTGCTCCGGCACGCCCGGGTGGCGCATGGTGAGGCCGCGCACGTGCGCCTCGTAGATGACCGTCTTGCGCCACGGGATGTCCAGGCGCCGGTCGTTGCCCCAGTCGAAGAAGTCGCTCACCACCACGCCCTTGGGCATGCCGGCCGCGCTGTCGCGCTCGTCGCGCATCAGGTCCTTCTTCGGGTGCTCCAGGGGGTAGCCGAACACCGGCTGCTTCCAGTCCACCTCGCCGTGCAGCGCCTTGGCGTAGGGGTCCACCAGCAGCTTGTGCGGGTTGCAGCGGTGCCCCTTCTCCGGCTCGTAGGGCCCGTGCACGCGCAGGCCGTACAGCGTCCCGGGCTCCAGGTCCGGCACGTAGCCGTGCCAGACGAACTCCGTGCTCATCGGCAAATCGAAGCGTTCAATCTCCTTCGCCGGGTTCGCCCGGTCGAAGAGACACACCTCCACGCGCGTGGCCACCTGCGAATAGACCGCGAAGTTGGTGCCCGAGCCGTCGAAGGTCGCGCCACGCGGCCAGGGCTTGCCCGGCCAGATTTCCCGCTTGCTGCTCATGCGTCTCACTCGATTCCGTGGGAAAGGTGCCCGCGCAAGGTGGGTGCGACCGTGCTGTGAGGCAAGACGTCCGGGTGCGCTGACTGTCCACCGGGCGGCGCTCTGGCAAGTGGTAGGGGCCGCAACGACCTCGCGGGGTCAGGCGGCGACGGCGTGGTCCAGCGAGCGCCAGGTGCCCAGGGCCCAGTCCTGCTCGTCCGGATCATCGAAGCTGACGACGCAGAGGGCGCGGCGGTTTCCGGAGCGGCACAGGGCCGTCAGCCGGCACTCGCCGGGGCCCATGTGCAGGGACGCGCGGCCGCTGACGCGGGCGCCGTGGTGCTCCAGCTCCAGGGCGCGGCGCTCGGGGCTGGTGGGCGCGAGGCTGTCCTCCACGGAGTCCTCCAGCGGCAGCACGCGCACGGTGCGGCGGTGGTCTCGGGCCACCCAGCTGCCGTCGCCCAGGCGCGTCTCGGCCAGGGAGCCGGGGATGCGGATCTCCCAGCCCTCGGGGAGCGCCACCTGCACGGAGCCCCGCCGGTAGCCCATCGAAGGCCCGACGCCGGGCGACTCCAGGGCCCGGCGGTGCACCTCCTCCGCGACCGTCCCGCCCATGCCCAGGTAGCCGAGCACCTCCTGCCACTCGCGCCACGGGTAGGGGAGCGTGGGGTCCTCGCGCCACGCCTGCTCCAGCAGCCGGGCCACGTCGCGCAGGCGCTGGCGCTCCTCCTCCAAGAGCGGCGAGCGCCAGACGACGTCCGTCCACAGGCGGCACAGGGCGCGCGTGAAGCGCTCGCGCGCGTCCACGCCGGGGCTCCACCAGGGGAACACGTCCGTGCCCTGCCGCGGGTCCTCGTGCACGGCGCGCAGCCAGCGCTCGTCGCGGGGGCCCAGCGGCGTGAGCAGCGCGCCGGGGTGCTGGAAGGTGTGGCCGAAGCGCATGGACAACCCGAAGCCGGAGTTGCCCAGGCTGCGCATGCGCAGCACCTGCCCCACGGAGTGCTGGAGCCACCCCAGGAAGTGCTCTTCAATCGGGCCCGCGTCGCCGGTGTGGAAGTAGCCCGTGGCGTCGCCCACGCCCACGTCCTCGTCGGGCGGCGCCCAGTTGATGCCGTGCAGGTCGCCCAGGTGCTTGAGCAGGTCCACCAGGTAGCGGTGGTAGCCGGGGCCCACGGCGCTGGTCTCCGCGGACACGACGATGCGCTCCTGGGTCGCCGCGAGCAGCGACACCTCCGGCGCGGCCGGGTGCAGGCGCAGGCGCAGCACGGGGGCTCCCTGGGGGCCGTCCTCGATGCGGCTGCCCTCCAGCACCCCGTCCGCCACCTGCTGGACCCAGGCCTCCACGCGCTGGAGCCAGGGCAGGGGCGCCTCCGGGGGGGCGAACAGCGGGTCGCTTGCTCCTCGTCGGCCTGCCAGCAACAGCTTCATGCGGTGGATGCTCTCGGTTCGGGTGCGCGCTGCCTGGACCTCTTTGGATAAGCCCCCGGTCGTTCCCTGTCATCCAGGAGCCACGCATTCCGGAGGCCGGAGGGCATGCGGGCAGGGGAGCGCCTGGTGGTGACCGCCACGGCCGCGAAGGATGCCAGCGAGCACCCCGCCGGGCCCCCTTCCTGGCGGCATGCGGAAACCCCCCGGCCGACCCACCCTGAAGGGGGAAAGGAGGCGTTCGTCATGAGCAAGAAGGACGTGCTGCACATTCCCCTGGAGGAGTTGCCTCCCGCGCCGGCGCGCGAAGCGGGGACGGAGGACGAGGGCCGTGAACATCACACGCCGTCCACCTTCGACCCGGGCGGTGGCCCCGGCAATGGCCCGGGTGACAACGGGAGCCCGCGCATCATCGAACCGGTGGGCCAGCCCTGGTCGCCGGGCGTCAAGGTGACCTGAGCCTCCAGGCTCCGTGGTCTCCAGGACCCCGCTGACGCCGCCCGGGCGTCGGCGGGGTCTTGTCGTTCGCGCGGGGTTCGTGCGCCAGGCCTGGCGCTGGAAACAAAAGCAGCGCCCGCGACCGGTGAGGGTCACGGGCGCTGCTGGAAGTCACCGCGCCGCCGTGGGTGTCACGGCGGAGGGGTGGGCGGGCCTAGCGCGTGGTGCCGTTGGGCGACATCGTGCCCGTGGCGTCCGGCGTCGGCGTGGTCATGTCGCCCTGGGCGCCGGAGCTGTTCGGGTCCAGCGTGGAGTCGTTGGGCAGGGTGCTGTCGTCCGGGATGGCGCTGTCGTCCGTGGACGTGCCGGAGCCGCCCGTGCCCGGCTCGGTCATCTCGCCGTCGTGCACGCCCGGCTCGGCCTCGCCGGTGCCCGCGCCGCCGGTGCCCGGATCCATGCTGCTGTCGTCGGTGGAGGGCGGCTGCGCGGTGTCATCCGTCGTGCCTGAGCCGCCGGTACTCATGTCCGAGGGAGGCATCGTCGAGTCCTGCGACGTGCCGCCCGTGTCGTAGCCGGAGCCGCCACTGCTGGGCGGCGGTGTGGTGGTGGTGCCGGAGCCGGAGGTGTCCATGCCGGTACCGCTGGAGTCCGTGGGCATGGTGGAGTCGGAGGCCGGCGTGGGTTCCGTGCCGCGCGTCGCGGATTGATCCGACTTACAGCCCGTGCCGAGCGCGAGCGCACCCGCGAGAACCGCCGCCACCGTCAGCTGGGTCTTCAGGAACTTCTTCATGTGGATTCCCCCGATAGGAGTCTGACTGCTTGAAAGGTCCTGGCTTTCTGCAGGACCGAAGGTGAGCAGGCCCCCCGGTGTGTGCAGGGGCGGCTCATCCGCCTGCCTGCTCGGGGAACGGCGGGGGCGGGCGGAGGGGGAGGCTTGCGCGGGCCGGGCTTGCCCCAGAAGCGGAGGCAGTGTCCAAAGGCGAAGCGTCCGGGTGGGATGGAAGCTTGGTGGGAGTAGGTCAGGTTCCCACTGGAGTTGAGTCCCACAGCCAGGTAACTTCGCATCGTCGATTGATGCTTCGAGGGGAAAGCAAAATGAGCACGAACTCGGACGTGCCGCTCCAGACCGTCAGGCCGGATAGCAAGGGGCGGGTGACCCTGGGCGCGCTGGCTGCTGGCGTAAGCAGCTACACCATCGAAGAGGGCAAGGACGGCACCCTGATTCTGCATCCGCACGTGGAGATCCCCGCCAAGGAGGCCTGGATCTTCAAGAACCGGAAGGCTCTGGCTTCAGTCAAGAAGGGGTTGGAGCAGTCAGCTCGAGGCGAAGTGAAGGAGCTCGGAAGCTTCGCCGCGTATGCCGACGAATAAGCTCCTTTTCACCAGGGAGGCAGAGTCCAACCTCGCGGCTTTGGAGGCGGATAAAGGCCTGGCAAAGCGGCTCAAGGCCGTGAAGAAGACGCTAGGTCTGATGGAGATGGATCTTCGCCATCGCAGCCTTCAGACCCGCAAGTACGACTCCCTGGCGGGCAAGGATGGCGAAGAAGTGTTCGAGGCATATGCCGAGAACAAAACGCCGGGCGCGTACAGGGTTTTCTGGCACTACGGCCCAGGCAAGAACGTCGTGACGATTATCGCGATTACCCCTCACCCCTGATGAAAGACGCCGAGCTCCTCACCGCATGAGGGGCTGGCCGGAGGCCGCCAGCGCTTCACGGCCCCATGGGGTTCCGGGTCACGTCGCCGCCACCGGGCGACGTCACGGAGTTGCTGGACGTGTTGCTGTCCGGCGACAGCGTGGTGGGCTGGGAGCCCGTGATTCCCGGGGGCGTGAGGCCGGTGGCGGGCGGCAGCACCACCCCCATGCTGGACGTCGTGCCCGTCGGAGTGCCTGGCGTCACGGTGCTGTTGGAGGCGCCCGGCAGCAGGGTGCCGGGCGTGGTCGTGGCGGGTGGCATCAGCGCGCCCGTGGTGGCGGTGGAGCCCGTCGAACCCGCCACGGTGCCGCTGGTGCCAGGGAGCACCGCGCCGGTGGCCGTCACGGTGGTGCTGGTGCCGGCGCCACCACCGTGCCGCTGCCCGTCACGGTGGTGCTGGTGCCGGGGCCAGGCGGCAGGGCGCTGGGGGCGGTGCCGGAGACGAACGGCTGGGCGCTGTAGGGCTGCG
>NZ_JBKGHJ010000434.1:0-7174 GCF_046520365.1 Corallococcus sp. 4LFB | reverse complement strand
GGCACGCGGAGCGTCCCCCGGGTGGACCGCATCGTCGGACCGGGCAATGCCTACGTGGCGGCGGCGAAGCTCCAGGTGGTGGACGCCGTCGCCATCGACGCTCCCGCGGGCCCGAGTGAAATCCTCGTGGTCGCCGACGCGAGCGCCCATCCGGAGGCCGTGGCGCGCGAGCTGTTGGCCCAGGCGGAGCACGACCCCGAGGCCTGCTGCGTGGCGCTGGTGGTGGGCGCGTCGCTGGCGCAGGCGGTGCGGGACGCGGTGGAGCAGCAGGCCCGCGTCGCGCGGCGCGGGGACATCGTCCTTCCATCGCTGGGCAGCCGGGGCGCGGTGTTGCGCATCGACTCACTGGAGGAGGCGTGGCCCTTCGTCGCGGACTTCGCGCCGGAGCACCTGCTGCTCGCGACGGCGAAGCCCTCGGAGGACCTGGCGCGCGTCCGCAACGCGGGCACGGTGTTCGTGGGACAGCGCGCGTCGGTGGCCTTCGGGGACTACCTCACGGGCGCGAACCACGTGCTGCCCACCGCGGGCCTGGCCCGGGCGTACTCGGGGCTGAGCGTGCTGGACTTCTACCGCTGGACCACGTGGCAACGTGTGACCCCAGAAGCAGCGGCGGCGATGGCCGACGACGTGGGGACGCTGGCGGACAGCGAGGGCCTCTTCGCCCACGCGGCCGCGGCGCGGGCCTGGAGGGCGCCATGATTCCGTTCCGCGACACGTACCGGGACATCCCGCTGTACTCGCCGGCGAAGAAGCCGTGCCGGGTGGACCTGAGCGACAACACCAACCTCTTCGGAGCCCCCCCGTCGGCGGATCGCGTGCTGCGGGAAGAGGGCCTCCTGAAGCTCGCCCGCTATCCCGGCGGCTATGCGCCGGACCTGAAGCGCGCCGTGGCGCGGTACGCGGGCGTCGCGGTGGAGAGCGTGACGACGGGCTGCGGCTCGGACGACGTCATCGACTGCGCGCTGCGGGCCTTCCTGGAGCCCGGAGACGTGGTGGCCTTTCCGGATCCCACGTTCGTGATGGTGCCCCTGTTCGCCCGGCTGAGCGCGCTCAAGCCGGTGCCCGTGCCGCTGCGGGCGGGTTCGGACCTGGACCTGGACGTGGAGGGCCTGCTCGCCACGGGGGCGAAGCTCATCTACGTGTGCACGCCGAACAACCCCACCGGCACCGTGGCCTCCCGCGCGGCGCTGGAGCGGCTGGTGGATCAGGCCCGGGGCGTGGTGCTCATCGACCAGGCCTATGTGGAGTTCACGCGGGGCGGAGACTTCCTCGACCTGGCGCGGACGCGGCCCAACGTCCTGGTGACGCGCACGATGTCCAAGGCGTTCGGCCTCGCGGGCCTGCGGGTGGGCTGGGGCGTGGGCGCGCCGTCGCTGGTCGCGGAGGTGGAGAAGGCCCGGGGGCCCTACAAGCACACGACGCTGGGCGAGGCCGTGGCGGTGTCCGCGCTCACGGAGGATGTCCCCTGGATGGAGGCCTGCGCGGCGGAGGCCGTGGAGAACCGCGAGCGGCTGCGCGGCGGACTGAGGGTGCTGGGCCTGGAGCCGCTGCCCTCGGAGGGGAACTTCCTCCTCGTCCCCGTGCCGGACGCGCGGCGGGTGGGCGAAGCGCTGCGGGAGCGCAACGTGAACGTGCGGGTGTTCGAAGGGCTCACGGGCGTGGGCGATGCGCTGCGCATCGGCTGCGGTCCCTGGCCCCTGATGTCTTCAGCGCTGAAGGCGCTCAAGGAGGTGCTGTGATGCGAGTGACCCTGTTCGACTACGGCGCGGGCAACCTGCACTCGCTGCTCAAGGCGCTGGCCACCACGCCAGGCGCGGAGGTGCGCGTGCAGGAGGACCCGTCGCGCGCGCTGGATACGGACGTCCTGGTGCTCCCCGGCGTGGGGGCATTTGGTTCCGCGGCGGCGCGGCTGGCTCCGGGGCGCGAGGCGATGCGCAAGGCCCTGGACTCGGGCCTGCCGTGCCTGGGCATCTGCCTGGGCATGCAGCTGCTCTTCGAGGAGAGCGACGAGGGGGCAGGGCAGGGGCTCGGTTACTTCCCGGGCCGGGTGACGCGGCTGGCCGCGCGGCATGTCCCGCAGATTGGCTGGAACGACGTGGAGGAGGACCGGGCGCTCAAGTCCGCGCGGCTGTCCACCGTGTACTACGCGCACAGCTTCGCGTGCCGTGCCGTGGAGCCGCGCGAGGTGGTGGGCTGGACGACCCACGAGGGCGACCGGTTCCCCGCCTCCGTGCGGCGCGGCAACGTGCTGGGCGTGCAGTTCCACCCGGAGAAGTCCTCCCACGCGGGCGTGCGCTTCGTGCAGGCGTTCCTCCAGGAGGTGGCCTCGTGATCGCCATCCCGGCCATCGACCTGCGGGAAGGCGCGTGCGTGCAGCTCGTGGGGGGCTCCTACGAGGCGGAGCGCGTGCGCGTGAATGATCCGCTGGACGCCTTGAAGCAGTGGCTGTCGCTGGGCTTCCGCACGTTCCATGTCGTGGACCTGGACGCGGCGCTGGGCAAGGGCTCCAACGCGGACATGGTGGCGCGGCTGGTGTCGTATGCCCCGGGCCTCACCTTCACGGTGGGCGGCGGTGTTCGCGAGGCCTCGCGGGTGGAGGCGGTGCTCGCGGGCGGGGCGTCCTCGGTCGTCGTGGGGACCCGCGCCATTGAAGACCTCGCCTGGCTCACCGAGGTCGCGGAGCGCTTCCCGGGCCGCGTGGTGGTCGCCGCGGACGTGAAGGGCCGCGAGGTCGTGACGCGGGGCTGGACGGCGGGCAGCGCGCGCGACATCCGCGACGTGCTGTCCGCGCTGGAGCCCCTGCCGCTGGGCGGGATGCTCGTCACGGCGGTGCACAAGGAGGGGCAGCTGGGCGGCGTGGACCTGCCGCTGATGGAGGAGGTGGCCCGTTCGAGCCGGCACCGGCTCCTTGCCTCCGGCGGCGTGACGACGTTGGAGGACCTGCGCGCGCTGGCGAAGGTGGGCGCGCACGGGGCGGTGGTGGGCATGGCGCTTTACACAGGACGGCTGGATGCGCGCGCGGTCGCGCGGGAGTTCACGGAATGAGCACGGTCACCACGGTCGTCAGGGAAACGAAGGAGACGCAGATCTCAGTGGAGCTGGCGCGCGGCACGGGCGTGGCCCGGGTGGACACGGGCCTCAAGTTCTTCGACCACATGCTCGCCACCTTCGCGCGCTACGCGGGGCTGGACCTGACCCTGCGCGCACGCGGCGACCTGCGCCACCACCTGATGGAGGACGTGGCCATCACCCTGGGCACCGCCGTCCAGCGCGTCATCCCCGCCACGGCGGCGCGCTACGGCGAGCGCACCCTGCCCATGGACGACGCGCTGGTGCAGGCATGCCTGGACGCGGGCGGGCGCTTCTACTACCGGGGCCCGCTGAAGAACCGGCTGTACGAGCACTGGATGCGCTCCTTCTGCGAGCACTCGCGCATCACGCTCCACCTGCGCGTGCTGCGCGGCAAGGACAGCCACCACCTCACCGAGGCGGCCTTCAAGGCGCTGGGGCTCGCGCTGCGCGACGCGATGGTGGACTCCGGCGTCGTCTTCAGCATGAAGGGCAGCGTCTCCCTGGAGGTGAAGTGATGCTCCGCCGACGGATCATCGTCTGCCTGGACGTGAAGGGCGGCCGCGTGGTGAAGGGCGTCCAGTTCGAGGGCCTGCGCGACGTGGGCGACCCGGTGGAGCTGGCGCGGCGCTACGAGGAGGCCGGCGCGGACGAGGTGACCTTCCTGGACATCTCCGCGAGCGCCGAGGAGCGGCAGACGCTGTGGGACCTGGTCCAGCGCACCGCGGAGCGCCTCTTCATCCCGCTCACGGTGGGCGGCGGCGTGCGGACCGTGGACGACGTGGGCCGCGCGCTGCGGGCCGGCGCGGACAAGGTGAGCATCAACTCCGCGGCCGTGGCCACGCCCGAGCTGCTCACCGGCTGCGCGGAGCGCTTCGGCGCCCAGTGCGTCGTGGCCAGCATCGACGCGAAGCGGGAGGGAGACCGCTACCGCGTCTACACGCACGGCGGCCGCCGCCCCACCGACCTGGACGCGGTGGCCTGGGCGAAGGAGTGCGTCCGGCGCGGCGCGGGCGAGGTGCTGCTCACCAGCATCGACCGGGACGGCGCGCGCACGGGCTATGACCTGGACCTGACGCGCGCGGTGGCGGAGGCCGTGGACGTGCCCGTCATCGCCTCCGGCGGCGCGGGCCGCGCGGAGCACGTGCGTGACGCGCTGACGATTGGCGCGGCGGATGCGGCCCTGGTGGCCGGCATCCTCCACGATGGCCTCACCACCGTGGGCGCCTTGAAGGCCCTGCTGAAGGACAACGGCATCTCCATCCGGAGCACGACATGAACGCGGACCCGAGAGATTTGATGGAGGCCGCCGCCGACGTGGCGCGCAAGGCCGGTGACGTGGCGCTGGACTTCTTCCGGCGCGGCATCGCCGTGGACACCAAGAGCGACGGAACGCCCGTGACCGTGGCGGATCGCACCGCCGAGTGGACCGCCCGCGAGTGGCTGGAGGCGCACTTCCCCGAGGACGGCATCCTGGGCGAGGAGTTCGGCGAGTCGCGGCCGGGCGCGAAGCGCCGCTGGATATTGGATCCCATCGACGGCACCAAGACGTTCATCCGGGGCGTGCCGCTGTGGGGCACGCTGGTCGCGGTGGCGGAAGGGGAGACCATCCTCGCGGGCGCGGCCTACTTCCCGGCCGTGAACGAGCTGCTCGTCGCGTCCCCGGGCCTGGGTTGCTTCTGGAACGGCTCCGCGGCGCGCGTGTCGGAGCAGGACTCGCTGGCGCAATCCGTGGTGCTCATCACCGACGAGCGCTTCCTCCAGAACCCCGCGAAGGGCGAGGCGTGGCGGGAGCTGTCCCGGCAGGCGTCCCTCTCCCGCACGTGGGGGGACTGCTACGGCTACCTCCTCGTCGCCACCGGACGCGCGGAGGCCATGGTGGACGAGGCCCTGTCCCCCTGGGACGCGGCGGCGCTGCAACCCATCATCGAGGAGGCGGGCGGCGTGTTCACCGACTGGAAGGGCGCGCGCACGGCGTTCGGCGGTGACGGCATCGCCACCAACGCGGCGCTGGCGAAGCAGGTGCGCGAGGTGCTGGGCAAGGGAGTGCGGCCATGACGCTGGACCTCTCCACGTTGAACTTCGACAAGGGCCAGGGGCTGGTGACGGTGGTGACGCAGGACGCGAGCACCGGCGACGTGCTGATGGTGGCGCACGCCGACCGCGAGGCGCTGGAGCGCACGCTCGCCACGGGCGAGATGCACTACCGCTCCCGCACGCGCGGCCTCTGGCACAAGGGCGCCACCAGCGGGAACACGCAGCAGGTCGTCTCCCTCTCCGCGGACTGCGACGGCGACGCGGTGCTCGCGCGCGTGCGCAAGGCCGGCCCCGCGTGCCACACCGGCGAGGAGACCTGCTTCGGCGAAGGCCGCTGGGACGCGCTCGCGCACCTGGACGCGACGCTCGCCGCCCGCGCGACGGGCCCGCTGCCGGAAGGCGCGAAGCCCAGCTACACGCGGCGCCTGCTGGAGGACCGGAACCTGCGCCTGAAGAAGCTGGGCGAGGAGGCCGCGGAGCTCGTCACCGCCTGCGCGGACGCGGACAAGCACCGGGCCGCCGAGGAGGCCGCCGACGTGCTCTACCACGTGCTCGTCGCGGTCCGTCCCCTGGGCCTCACGCTGGACGACGTGAAGGCCGTGCTCGCCGCGCGCGCACGTCCAAAGGTGCCATGAATTTCCAGGATTCTCCGGCGTGTCGGTTGCGACCCAGGCGGAGTTGTCCAACTGCACTGCATCCTCACAGCGTAGCTGGCACACAGGCACCCCAAAGGTGCAGGCGTGTGTCCGCTACTCTTCAAGTGCTCCGGTGATCCTGGTACAGATTCCGGTTTGCGACACGGGCCGTGCCCGACGAAGCGGCCCCGTCGTCATCAGCGTTCGCATCCCGGAGGCTTCGTGTCTGCCACGTACCAATCCGAACTCATCGACCGCGTCCTGTTTTCGCGCTGGCACAACCCGCCGACGAAGGATGACGTCCAGGCCATCATGGCGCAGATGGAGGAGGCGACGCAGCGGCTGGGACAGAACGTGCTGTACATCGCGTCCATCAGCCCCAAGGCGAAGGTTCCCGACGCGACCGAGCGCGCGCACCTGAACCAGATGGTGGCCGAGGGCCGCCGCTACTGTGAGCAGTCCTGGCTCGTGTACGAGGGCACGGACCTGCAGCACAACCTCCAGCGCGTCATCATCTCGGGCGTGCTCATCCTCACGCGCACGTTCGACAACTACCTGTCGGTCGCGAAGTCGGCGGACGCCATCGTCAAGGACGTCTCCACCGCCCTGAAGAAGGACGCGACGTCCATCTTCCGCCAGGCGCGCGACCGCGGCCTCATCGCCTGAGACCCACGCGGGCGACGTCGGAGGCCCTCCGACGCCGCGTGCGTGATGGCGCCCGCGCTACCGGGCGCCGATGATCTCCAGCTCCTTCAGCTCCACCCCCGGCCGCTCCGGAAGGACGCTCAGCGCGTCCACGTCGAGCAGGGGGACCGCGGGCTTGCAGATCTCCCACCTGCCCGTGCCGCGGAAGCGGCAGACGGTGGGGTCCACGAAGAATCCCGTGCCTCCCGGCCCCGCGCGCCCCACGCCCTCCGGCGCGCGGACGTGCGCCCGCAGCGAGCCCGGCCCCGTGGCGAGCACCTGGAAGGACACCGCGTACTTCAGCACCGGCGCGTACTCCAGCCGCAGCGCTCCGTCCGAGCCCGAGCCCGAGCCCGCTCCGGTGCTCGCCAGGGGCAGCTTCACCCCCGACAGCTCGTCCGGTCGAACGCGCGGAACGCGTCTCCCGGCCCCGTCCGCTGATCCGGTTCGATGGGCTTCGTCTCCACCGCGCCCGCGTGTGCAGCGTCGCCAGCTGGGGCGCCCGCGAGCGCTGCTGCACCGCCGCCGCGTTGAGCAGCGGCGCGGGCAGCTGCCCCGTCTTCACGCAGGTGGGCGCCAGCGCCTCCAGCAGCGCCCAGGAGCGGCGGCTCCACGACCGCTCCCGTCATGGCGGCGGGCCCCACGGCCTGGCGCACGAGCTCCTGGCAGGCCGCGCCCAGGGCGGGCCCCGCGTGCCTCCAGGCTCCACTGCGCCTCCTGCAGGGCCGGGTTCCCCCGGCGCGCGGCCT
>NZ_JBKGHJ010000433.1:0-7174 GCF_046520365.1 Corallococcus sp. 4LFB | reverse complement strand
CGGGCTTCACCACGTACGGGGGGCGGGGCGCGACCGGGGGGGCTGGGAGGGGCGCTGGGGCTTTCGGGGGACTTCCTGGCCACGCGCGTGTCGTACGAGCTGGACCTGACGGGCCCGGCGATGACGGTGCAGTCGGCGTGCTCCACGTCGCTGGTGGCGTTGCATCTGGCGTGTCAGTCGCTGCTCGCGGGCGAGTGCGACCTGGCGCTCGCGGGGGGCGTGTCCATCCGCACGCCGCAGCTGGCCGCGCACCGCAACCAGGAGGGCGGCATCCTGGCGCCGGATGGACGCTGCCGTCCGTTCGACGTGAACGCGGCGGGCACGGTGGTGGGCAACGGCGTGGGCGTGCTGGTGCTCAAGCGGCTGGCGGACGCGGTGGCGGACGGGGACCCCATCCGCGCCCTCGTGCTGGGCACGGCGCTGAACAACGACGGCGGGGCGAAGACGGGGTTCTCCGCGCCTTCGGTGCAGGGGCAGACGGCGGTGGTCCGCGAGGCGCTGTCGGTGGCGGGCGTGTCGCCGTCGGACGTGTCCTATGTGGAAGCGCACGGGACGGCGACGGCGCTGGGAGACCCCATCGAGGTCGCGGCGCTCAAGCAGGCGTTCCAGGGCGCTCCCCCGGGGGCGTGCGGGCTGGGGGCGGTGAAGAGCAACTTCGGGCACCTGGACGCGGCGGCGGGCGTGGCGGGGGTCATCAAGACGGTGCTGTCGATGGAGCACCGGACGCTGCCCCCGACGCTGAACTTCACGAAGCCGCATCCGATGCTGGAGCTGGAGGGCAGTCCCTTCCAGGTGGTGGGGAGCGCGCGTGCGTGGCAGGGCCCGCTGCCGCTGCGCGCGGGGGTGACGGCGCTGGGGATTGGCGGCACGAACGCGCACGTGGTGTTGCAGGAGGCGCCCGTCCTTCCGGAGACGGATGCGCCCCGGCGCGCGGAAGAGGTGCTGCTGCTGTCCGCGAAGACGCAAGGGGCGCTGGAGCGGATGAGCACGGCGCTGGCGGAGCGCATCCAGGGTGCTTCGGGCGCTGCGCTCGCGGACGCCGCGCACACGTTGCAGGTGGGGCGTGCTCGCTTTCCGTGGCGCCGCTTCGCCGTGGTCCGTCACGGTGAGGACGCCGCGGCGCTCCTGGAGGGAAAGCCCGTTGCCGGTGAGGACGCGGCCTCGCGGATCCGCACCGTGTTCGACGAGGGCGAGTCTCGCGGCGTGGCCTTCCTGTTCCCGGGCGGCGGTGCGCAGCGGGTGAACATGGGCGAGGCGTTCCTGCGCGAGCCCGCGTTCCGTGCGGCCGTGGATACGTGCGCGCAGTGGCTTCGTGGACCGCTGGGGGCCGACCTCCGTGAAGTCCTCTTCGCCGGGCCGGAGCGCTTCGACGCGGCGGCCCGTGAGCTGGACCGGCCGCTGTGGTCGCAGCCCGCGCTGTTCGTCTGTGACTGGGCGCTCGCGCGGCTGTGGCTGTCGTGGGGCGTGAAGCCGGAGGCGCTGCTGGGGCACTCGCTGGGCGAATACGTGGCGGCGTGCCTCGCGGGCGTGTTCACGCTGGAGGAGGCGCTGGGCCTGGTTGTCGCCCGGGGGCGGCTGATGGAGGCGATGCCGCTGGGGGGAATGGTGTCCGTGCTCGCGTCCGTGGAGCAGGTGGCGGAGGTCGTGGGGACGGCCGTGTCGGTGGCGGCCATCAACGGTCCGGAGACCTGTGTCCTCTCCGGACCGCTGCCGGAGCTGGAGGCCGCGGAGCAGGCGCTGACGGCGCGGGGCATCGAGCACAAGCGGGTGCGCTACGCGCGCGCCGCGCACTCGTCCATGATGGAGCCGTATCTGGAGGGCTTCGCGCGGGAGGTGGCCCGCGTGAAGCTTCGCGCACCCTCGCTCCCTGTCGTGTCCAGCCTCACCGGCCGGTGGCTCCAGGAGCGCGAGGCGACGTCGCCGGACTACTGGGTCCGGCACCTGCGGCACACCGTCCGCTTCTCCGATGCGCTGGGCTGCCTGCTGGAGTCCGGGGACCGGGCGTTGATTGAAGTGGGCCCGGGCACGACGCTCACCGCGCTCGCGCGGCAGCACCCGGCGCGCAAGACGCAGCCGGTGCTGGCCACCCTGCCGACGAAGGGCGATGCGCCCGGGAGTACCCTGGCCGCGCTGGGCGAAGCCTGGGCCGCGGGCGTGGACGTGGACTGGGAGCGCATCCGGGACGGCGAGCGGCGCAGGCGCGTGGACCTGCCGACCTACAGCTTCGACCACGAGCACTACAGCCTGGATGACGCCGCGCCGGCTCCCGTCGCCCGCGACGCCATGGCGGCCCGGGCGAAGGCGACCGTGCCCCCGAAGCCGAAGGGCCGTGCCGTCCGTCGCGGTGAGCGCGTGGCCCCTCGTGACGCCACGGAGCGGACGCTCGTCGAGTGCTTCCAGACGCTGTTCCGCCTGGACGACGTGGGCATCCACGATGACTTCTTCGCGCTGGGGGGAGACTCGCTGGTCGCGCTCCGGCTGCTCGCGATGATCTCCGAGCGCTTCGGCAAACGGCTCGCGCTGAAGGAGATGCTCACCGCGCCCACGGTGGAGTTGCTCGCGCGCAAGCTGGGTGGCCGGGAGAGTGCTCCGTCCCTGCCGCCGGGCATGGCGCTGCTCCAGCAGGGCACGCGCGGTCCGCCCCTCTTCTTCGTGCACGCGGCCGGAGGCCAGGCGGTGTTCTACCGGGACCTGGCGCGCGCCATCGACGCGGGCCGGACCGCCTATGCCTTCGAGTCCCGGGGCCTGGAGCCGGACGGGCCGCTGCACACGTCCGTCGACGAGATGGCGACGGCCTACCTGGAAGGCGTGCGCGCGTTGCAGCCCACGGGACCGTACCTGCTGGTGGGCGCGTCGTTCGGCGGCGCGGTGGTCTACGAGATGGCCCGGAGGCTGACGGCGGAGGGCCAGGCGGTGCCGCTGTGCGCGATGCTCGACACGCCGGGGCCCGGGGACATCGCCCATGCACAGGCGGGCGGGGTAGGCATCGAGCAGGGGCCCGCCTTCACGGATCCGGAGGAGCAGCGGCGCTACGTGCGCGTCTGGGAGGCGAACATGAACGCCCTGCGCGAATACTCCATGCCCCGCTTCGAGGGCGGCACCCTCCAGTTCTTCCGCGCGTCGACCGTCATCGAGCACATGCCGAAGCATGTCGAGCTCGAGTGGCTGGACTCGGGCGCGGTGCTCCGCGTGGAGTCCGTGCCCGGCGACCACCAGTCCATGCTCACGGGGGAGAACGCCGAAGGCCTGGGCGCGAAGCTCGCGGCCTTCCTGCCATGAGCGAGGGCCGCCTGCCGCCGCTGCTCCATCGCTACTGGATCGACTTCCCTGACGACGCCTTCGTGCGTTCCAGGGGACTGAACCATGGCTGCGGCGTGACGGCGTACAGCCTGGAGGATGCCCGGAGGCTGCTCCAGGAGCAGCTCTTCCGGGACACTCCGCTGCCGCCCTTCACGCACGTCATCGAGGACGTGGACGTGACCACGCTGGAGGCCAATCACATCCGTCCCAACATCGGCGTCGTCACCTGGCGGGGAATCTGGTTCCCATTCCTCCAGCTGTCCTGAACGCCCGGCTCAGCTGGAGCCGGGCCGGCCCCGCCGCTGGGCCATGCGCCGCAGGTTGTCCCTTCGCTGCGTGCCCGGGTCCTGTGCCGACGCGGGCGCGGCCACTGGCGGCGCGTCTTTCGGTGGCGACAGGTGCCCGGCGAGCGCGCGCACCGTGGGGTACTGGAAGAGCGTCACCAGCGGGACCTTGCGGCCCACCAGCGCCTCCAGCTTCGCGTGCACGGACTGGAGCAGCAGCGAGTTGCCTCCCAGGTCGAAGAAGTTGTCGCTCGCGCCCACGCGCTCCACTCCCAGGACCGTGGCCCAGAGCGTGGCCAGCGTCTGCTCCAGCCCGACCTCGGGGACGCGGTAGTCCTCGCTCAGCTCGGGCCGGTTCACGTCCGGCGCGGGCAGGGCCTTGCGGTCCAGCTTGCCGTTCGCGGTGAGGGGCAGCCGCTCCAGCACCACGAACGCCGAGGGCACCGCGTGCTCCGCGAGCGATCGGCGCAGCGCGGCCCGCAGCGCGTCCACCGTGAACGAAGCCCCTTCACGAAGCACCAGGTACGCGACCAGCCGCCGCTGGCCCGGCACGTCCTCGCGCACCAGCGTCACCGCCTCCTTCACCTGGGGTTGCGCGAGCAGCGCGGCCTCCACCTCGCCCAGCTCGATTCGGAAGCCCCGCACCTTCACCTGCGAGTCCGCGCGGCCCCGGAACTCCAGCGTGCCGTCCGCCAGCCACCGCACCACGTCCCCCGTGCGGTACAGGCGCGCGCCGGGCTCGCGGGAGAACGGATCCGGTCCGAAGCGCTCCGCCGTGAGCGCGGGCTGGCCCAGGTAGCCGCGAGCCACCTGCGCGCCTCCCAGGAACAGCTCGCCCCACAGCCCCACCGGCACGGGCTGCCGCGTGCCATCCAGCACGTACACGCGCACGTTGGCCTCCGGGCTTCCAATGGGCGGCAGCAGGCCCTCGGGCGCTTCGCGCTGCACGACGCCCGAGGTCGCGATGACGGTGTTCTCCGTGGGGCCGTAGCAGTTGAGCCACTGGCCCGGGACGGACGGCCCCGGACGGCGGTGCAGCACGTCTCCGGCCACGTGCACCCGGCGCAGCGGCATGCCGGAGGGCCACGGCTGCTCCAGCGCTGCCTCCGCCATGGGCGTGGGCAGGGTGGTGAGCGTGATGCCCTCCGCCGCCAGCCACCGCACCAGCCGCGCGGGCTCCGCACGCACCTCGTCCGAGGGCAGGTGGAGGCTGGCCCCGTGCGAGAGCGACGGCCAGGTCTCGAAGACGGTCGCGTCGAACGCGAGCCCCGTCAGCAGCGTGGCCCGGTCTCCCGGAGCAATCCCCGCCGCCGTGCCGAGCCCCACGACGAGGTTCGCCAGCGTGCCGTGCGACACCCCGACACCCTTGGGCTTGCCGGTACTGCCCGACGTGTAGATGACGTAGGCCAGCGCCTCCTCGTGCAGCGTCACGCCGGGCGCGGTGGCCGGCTGCGCCTCCAGCGCGGGCTCCGCGTCCAGGCAGAGCACGCGCACGCCGCATCCCTCGAAGCGGGAGGCGAAGGACTGCCGCGTGACGACGATGCGCGCGCCGCTGTCCGTGAGCACGTGCCGCCACCAGGCCTCCGGCCACGTCAGGTCCATGGGCAGGTAGGCCCCGCCCGCCTTGAGGACGCCCAGCGCGCCCCACACGTAGCCGGGCGTGCGGTCCATGCACAGGGCGACCACGTTCTCCGGCCCCACGCCTTGCGCGCGCAGCAGGTGCGCGAGCCGGTTCGATTGGGCCTCCAGCTCCCCGAAGGTCAGCGGGTGTCCGTCGCTCGCGAGCGCCAGCGCCTCCGGCCGCAGCCGCGCCTGCTCCGCGATGCGCGCGGGCACCCGCAGGTCCCGGGGCACGTCGAGCGCGGTGTCGTTCCAGGCGACGAGGAGCTGCTGGCGCTCCGGCTCCGTCAGCAGCGACAGCGACGCGAGCGGACGCTCCGGGCTCCGCGTCACCTGCTCCAGCAGGCGCAGGTAGTGCCCCGCCATGCGCTCCACCGTCGCCTCGTCGAAGAGGGCGGTGTTGTATTCCCAGTGCGTCAGCAACCCGGTGGCGGATTCGCGCATGAAGAGGGTGAGGTCGTGCTTCGCGAGCCCCGGATCGAACGGCACCGGCGCCGTGTCCAGCCCGCGCAGGGGGATGGCGGGGAAGTCCTTGAAGAACGCGAACACGGCCTGGAACACCGGCGTGCGGCTCAGGTCGCGCGGCGTCTGGAGCGCGTCCACCAGTTGCTCGAAGGGCACCTCCTGGTGCGCGTAGGCGCCCAGGCACGTCTCGCGCACGCGGCCCAGCAGGGCCTGGAAGGACTCCGCGCCGGAGACCTTCACGCGCAGGGGCAGGGCGTTGACGAAGAAGCCGATGAGCCCCTCCACCTCGCGGTGGTTGCGGCCGGAGATGGGCGAGCCGACCACCACGTCCTCCTGGCCGCTGTAGCGCGACATCAGCGCCTGGAAGCCCGCGAGCAGCGCCATGAAGGACGTGACGCCCTGCTGGTGACACAGCTCGCGCACGGCGGCGTCCACTGCGGCGGGGACTCGCACGAGGACGGCCTTGCCCTCCTGGGCCTGCACGGGCGGACGCGGCCGGTCCGTGGGCAGCTCCAGCGCGCGCGGCGCCCCGTCCAGGTGCCGCTTCCACCAGGCGAGCTGCGCCTGGAGCGCTTCGCCCTGCAACGTCGCGCGCTGCCAGCGGGCGTAGTCCGTGTAACGGATGGGCAGGGGCGGCAGGCGGGGCGTCTGCTCGCGGGTGAAGGCGTCGTAGAGGAGGCCCAGCTCGCGCCCCAGCACGTCCGTGGACCAGCCGTCCGTGATGATGTGGTGCATGAGCAGGAAGAGCGCGTGGTCCTCCGCGTCCAGCCGCAGCAGGTTCGCCGTGAAGAGCGGGCCCGAGCGCAGGTCGAAGACGTGGCGCATCCGCTCCTCGGCCCGCTGGCGCAGGACGGTGTCGCGCTCCTGGGGCGGTACGTCCTCCAGCCGCTCGAAGGCGAGGGCGAAGGGGACGGAAGGCAGGACGCGCTGCATGGGCTGGCCGTTCGCTTCCGCGAACACCGTGCGCAGGGCTTCGTGGCGGTCGATGAGCGCCGCGAGGGAGCGCTCCAGCGCGGCCACGTCGAGCGGCCCCTTGCACCGGATGAACACGGGGACGTTGAAGGCGAACCCGCCCGGTGTGAGCGCGTCGATGAACCACAGCCGCTGCTGCGGGAAGGACTGCGGCGCGAAGTCTCCGGCCTCCAGGCGCACCAGGGGCGGTGCCTGGAGGGGGCCGGCCTCCTGGCGCAGGGCTTCGATGCGCGCGGCCAGCTCCCCGAGCGTCGGGGCTTCGAAGAGCACGCGCACCGGCAGCTCCAGCTGGAGGGACTCGCGCAGCCGCGAGGCCACCTGGGTCGCGAGCAGCGAGTGCCCGCCCAGCTGGAAGAAGTGGTCCTGCGTGCTGACGCGCGGCACGCCCAGTAGCGGTGCCCAGATGTCCGCGATGAGCTTCTCCACCGCGGAGACCGGGGCCACGTAGGCCGTGCCGGGGATGGCCTCTTCCGTGGGGACGGGCAGGCCGTTGCGGTTCACCTTGCCGCTGGGGCTCAGCGGCAGCGCGTCCA
>NZ_JBKGHJ010000432.1:0-7176 GCF_046520365.1 Corallococcus sp. 4LFB | reverse complement strand
GCCACGGGCGCCTCCGCGGCCCGGACGGCCAGGTGGCCGCCGCGCACCGCCTCCTCCACGCCGCTGTAGAAGGCGTACTGGCTGCCCGCGTAGGCGGCCCTCAGCGCGCCCAGCGTCGTGCCCTCGCCCAGCTTGGCGAACAGGGCCTCCTCGCCGGGCAGCGCGCCCTGGGGGCCCGGCGTCACGCGCATGTCGTCCGGGAAGCGGCGGCGCAGCCGGCCCGTCTCCTCCGCGCGCTTGATGCCAGTGAGCACCAGGTCGCGCGTGCGCTCCGGCAGCTTCACCGCGTCCACCGCCGGGGCCTTCGCCTCCAGGAAGAGGAAGCTGCCCTCCACCATCTCGAAGAGGTTGAGCACCACCTCGCGCACCACGAACGTCATGGCGCTGTAGAGGCTGGCCTCCGACACGAGCCCCTGCGACGTGAGCACCTGGCCAATCCGGCGCGCGGGCGTCACCTGCGCGAGCGCCTGGGTGAGCTTCGCCTCCGTCAGGAGCCCCAGCCGCACCATCACCGCGCCCAGCCGCTCCCAGCGCTCGCTGGAGGTGGCGAACACCACCTGCCCGTCGCGGAACGCCACCGTGCGGCGCACGCTGGCGTGCTGCACGACGAGCTGGCCGGTGCGGATGCCGGAGAGGATCTGGGCGAAGACCTCCTCGACCGAGAGCGTCCCCAGGCTGCCGGCGAAGAAGCCGGACGCGCCCTGGGACTCCGGGAGGAGCACCAGCCCCTCCGGCGCCAGGAAGTGCGCCGAAAGGGGCCGGGTGGGAGAGACGACGGCGGCGAGCGGCCGCTCCAGCTCGAGCGAAGCCGCCTCACCGCTCACACGGGGCGTGGCCCTGGGTTTGGACGCCACCGCATCCCTCCCTCACCGCGACTGAAGGACTACTTCGCGCCCTTGAGCTCCGCGTCGATGACGCTCTTGAACTCGTCGAAGGGCTGCGCGCCCGACAGCATGATGCCGTTGATGAAGAACGCCGGCGTGCCGCTGACGCCCACCTTGGAGCCGTCCGCCATGTCCGCCTTCACCGCCGCGGCCTTCTCGCCGGAGTCGAGGCAGGCGTTGAACTTGGCGGTGTCCAGCTTCAGCTCGCCCGCGTACTTCTTCAGGTCATCCACGCCCAGCGCCTGCTGGTTGGCGAAGAGCTTGTCGTGCATCTCCCAGAACTTGCCCTGGTCGTTGGCGCACAGCGAGGCCTCGGCGGCCTTCTGCGCCTGCTTGTGGAAGTCCAGGGGGAACTGGCGGAACACCAGGCGCACCTTGTCGCCGTAGGTCTTCGTCACCTGGTCCACCGTGCCGATGGCGCGGCTGCAGAACGGGCACTGGAAGTCGCTGAACTCCACGATGGTGACGGGCGCGTTCTCCGGACCCTTGGACGGGCCGGTGGCGGCCACCTGCTTGCGCTCCGCGGGCGGGCGCGGGGGCTCGGGCAGCTCGTACTTCACGTTGGCGCCCTGGCGCAGCGAGTCGAAGAACTTCTGGGCCTGCTCCTGCTTCTGCTGGCCGGACAGGAAGTCCACGATCTGCGGCTTCATCTGCTCGTAGGTCGCGCCCGGGGGCAGCTGGCCCTTGGCGCCCTCGAACACTTCCTTGATCTTCTCTTCCGGCGGCGCGGGGATCTTGTCGTCGATCTCCGCCTTGAGCAGCTGGTCCTCGGTCATGCCGCGCTTCGTCGCCTCGGCCTTCACCAGGCGCTCGGTGACGAGCCCTTCCAGGCCGCGCTTGCGCAGCTGGAACTTCTGCTTGTCCAGGTTCGCCAGCGGCTCCTTGATGCGCTCGTTGAGCTCACCGAAGGTGACCTTCTCGTTGTTGCCGAAGGTGGCCACCACGGTGTCCGGCGAGGGCTCCGCGGCATTGGCGGCCTGGGCCTGCGCGGCGGGCGCCTGGGCATTGGCCGGCGCCTTCTCCTTGTTGCAGCCGGCGGTGAGGGATGCCGCGAGGAGGGCGGCCAGGGCGATGCGAGTAGAGCGCATGGACATAGGCCGCCGACTTAATAGAGGTCCTCGGGGCTGGCAAGGAATTGCCAGCCCGGCGTTCAGGCGACCAGGGGCTCCAGCTCCAACGCGCCCGCGAGGCTTCCACGGCCCGGCTCACGCCCCTCCACGTCCCGGCGGCGCGCGGTGACGATGTCGAAGCTGGAGGGGTCCGCCAGCACCTTGCGCACCAGCTTGTGGTTGAGCGCGTGGCCCGTCTTGAACGCCGTCATGTGGCCAATCACGGGCCGGCCGAACAGCGACACGTCGCCGATGGCGTCCAAAATCTTGTGGCGCACGAACTCGTCCGGGAAGCGCAGGCCGTCCGGGTTGAGGATGGCGGCCTCGTCCACGACGACGGCGTTCTCCAGCGAGCCGCCGCGCGCCAGGCCCAGCGTCTTCAGCTTCTCCACGTCGCGCAGGAAGCCGAACGTGCGGGCGCGCGAGATTTCGCGCGAGAAGCCCCGGTCGTTCACGTCCACGTCGAAGGACTGGCCCTGGATGACGGGGTGCTCGAAGTCGATGGTGCAGCTGATGCGGAAGCGCCGCGCGGGGGTGAGCGAGGCCTGCTTGTCGCCGTCCTGCACCACCACGCTCTTCTTCATGACCAGGTACTCGCGCGGCGCGTCCAGCTCGTGCGACCCGGCCTCCATGATGGCGTGGGTGAAGGGCGCCGCGCTGCCGTCCATGATGGGCACCTCCGGCCCGTCCAGCTCTGCGCGCACGTTGTCGATGCCCAGCGCGGCGAGCGCGGACATCAGGTGCTCCACCGTGCCCACCTTCACGCCGTCGCGGCCCAGGGTGGTGGCCAGCGACGTGTCCACCACGTACTCCGCCAGCGCGGGGATGCTCACCGGGCGCGCCAGGTCCGTGCGGACGAAGACGATGCCATGCCCCGCGGGCGCGGGCTTCAGGGTCAGCGTCACGGGCAACCCGGAGTGGAGCCCCACGCCGCGGCAGATGGCCGGCTGGGTGAGGGTGCGCTGGAAGTCGGTGAACTGGAGCATGTCGGTGTCGCCTCTGGAGACTGCTTCTTGCTGACGCACGCGGGGTACGGCCCCGTCAGGCCGTTCCACCGCGGTCTGACGCGGTGCACATAGGAGCAATCAACATGCCACGCGGCCGTGACACAAGGACTGCGGCGAGGGGTCCCCCTGCCCTTCCCAACCCCCTGGAACTGCTGGAGTTCCAGGGCCCGGGACGGGGTACGGCCTGGACCGGGGCGCGGACACCCCTCTTGGGAAACCCACCACTGCTCCTCCCACCGTGACAGCGATGTCCGGAATCCATCCTTCGGACCCCGGCGCTCCCGGATGCTTTCAAGCCAACAGGGAGTGCGTGTCACCCACGCGACAGGGGCGCGTCTCTATCGCAGGCGAGTGCCCGGAAGCAAACGCAGGCCCGGGCCTCACGGGGAGTCCGGGGCTTGACGGAATCCCTGTCCGGGCGGGTGGGTCAGCGTCCGCCAGGCGACAGGAAGCGATCTCTCAGGGCTTCCGCGTCCGGCCTGTCGAAGCCGCGGCCCTGGAGGAGGGAGCGGCGGCTGACGGCGTGGAAGGTGGTCTCCAGCGTCTGGGAGAAGCGGCGGAGGTCCTCCGCCAGGCGGCTGCGGATGCCGGGGCCTTCCGGGGGCCAGGGCAGCTCCACCAGCAGCGAGGTGAAGCGGTCGAAGGCGTCGTAGTCCGCGTAGCGCAACAGCTGGTAGCCGCCGTCGTGGAAGTAGTCGAGGAACGACTTGAGGGCCTCCAGCACGCGCTCGGCGGACACCACGTCGTCGGAGCGCAGGTGGCTTTCAGCGGCGCGGCAGAGCTGGGCGTAGACCCACAGGTCCTTGCGCAGGCGCAGCGCGGCGTCCTGGGCGCTGGTGAGGTGGGCGAAGGCCTCCTCCCCCAGCGAGCCGTTGGGGGCCAGCGCGTCCACCAGCGCGACGATCTGCTGGCGCAGTAGCGTGGTGAAGGCCTCCGCGGCGCGCAGGGGGGCGGCGGGGTCGCGGTCCAGGTCCACCAGCACGTCCCGGGCGATGCGGTCCGTCTCGCGGGCCAGGTCGCGCGCGGCGCTCAGCGCGGCGGCCTGGAGGTGCTTGGGGCCCGCCTTGGGGGACAGCTCCGTGTGCAGGTAGCTGGCGACGGCGGACACCTCGCCGCGCACCAGGGACAGGAGCACGCGCACGCGCCGGGGCACGGGCGGCTGGGACTCCGGATCCACGTGCGTCAGGTAGTGCAGCACGCGGAAGAGGCCCAGGAACGCGGTGGTGAAGAGGGGCCGCGTGTCCGCGGGCAGCGCGCCCAGGACGTCCAGCAGGCGCACGGAGCGCAGCCGGTCGTACTCGACACGGAACTCCAGCGGGCGGAAGGGGCGGAAGTAGCGGTTGAGGACGATCTCCCGCAGCGTCAGCTTGCCCACGTCCTGGAACAGCGACAGGCCGATGAGTGGCAGCTGGAGCAGGTTGTCGAGCAGGTTCTTCAGCGCGTCGAAGGCCTCGCGCACGACGAAGAGGCTCTCCGGCGGGGTCTCCTGGTCCAGCTCCTCTTCAATCAACAGCCGGCGCACGCGGTCGTCCGCGAGCTGGGTCTCCACGTACTTGCGGAAGACCATCTTCGGGTCGCTGTCCGGGTCCTGCAGGTGCCGGGCGACGCGCACCGCGCGCTCCATGGCGTCGCGCACGTCCACCAGCTCCTCGTGGAAGTCGCGCGTGACCAACGGACGGGCGCGGGCGTCCACCACGGAGTTGTGGAGGTTCAGGTAGCGCTCCACGGCGCGCAGCCACATCTCGAACTCGAAGAGCAGCTCCTCGCGGCCCTCCACCGGGACGCCGCGCAGCCAGCGCTCCCGCTCCGCGAGGAAGCCCGCGCGCGTGGCCTGCGAGGCGCGCATCAGGTCGCCGTAGTAGTCGCGGGAACCGGGGAGGACCGTGGGCACGGCGGGCGCGGAGGCTTGGCTCATGGCGGAGGAGGTGGGGCTAGAAGAGGGTCCCCTGTGGGGTGGGGGGCGGCGTCTTCTTGAAGTACTGGTAGGTGCGCAGCGTGGCGGTGCGGCCCCGCGGCGTGCGCATGAGGAAGCCCTCCTGCATGAGGAAGGGTTCGTAGACGTCCTCGAGGGTGTCGCGCTGCTCGCCCACGCTCGCGGCGATGGTCTCCACGCCCACCGGGCCGCCGCCGAACTTCTCCAGGATGGTCAGCAGAATCTTGCGGTCCATCGCGTCCAGGCCGCTGGCGTCCACGCCCAGGCGGCTCAAGGAGTCGTGCGCCAGGTCGTAGGTGATGCGGCCGTTGCCCTCCACCTGGGCGAAGTCGCGCAGCCGGCGCAGCAGGCGGTTCGCGATGCGGGGCGTGCCGCGCGAGCGGGTGGAGATTTCACGGCTGGCGGCGCGGTCCATGGGCACGCCGAGGATGCGCGCGGAGCGGTCCAGGATCTGCTCCAGGAACTTCGGCTCGTAGTACTCCAGGCGCTCTTGAATCTGGAAGCGGTCGCGCAGCGGGGACGTGAGCAGGCCCGTGCGCGTGGTGGCGCCCACCAGCGTGAAGGGCGGCAGATCAATCTTCATCGCGCGGGCGGCGGGCCCGGTGTCGATGGTGATGTCCAGCCGGAAGTCCTCCATCGCCGGGTAGAGGTACTCCTCCACGGCGGCGTTGAGGCGGTGGATTTCGTCGATGAAGAGGATGTCCCGCTCGTTGAGGTTGGTGAGCAGGCCCGCCAGGTCGCCCTTGCGCTCCAGCGCGGGGCCGCTGGTGACGTGGATGCCCACGCCCAGCTCGTTCGCGATGAGGTGCGCGAGCGACGTCTTGCCCAGGCCCGGGGGGCCGGAGAACAGACAGTGGTCCAGCGCGTCACCCCGGCTCTTCGCCGCGGCCACGTACACCTTGAGCTTCTCGACGACCGCCCCCTGCCCCACGTACTCGTCGAAGGTGCGCGGGCGCAGGGAGGCTTCCAGCCGGATGTCTTCCGGCTGAACATCTCCCGAGAGGGTGTCGTCGGACTTCCTCGCCATCGCCATTGCGACCCTATACAGCGAAGGGGCCACATGTCGCTGCCCTTCTGGCGGCGCTACACTCGGAGTGGCACGCCGACCGGCCAGCCAGGGGGCCTGTCCCCCTGCCCGAAGGGAGTCGCGTCATGATTTCCGCTTCCGCCCCGTTCCGTCCCCTGCCCCTGTTGCCCGAGGCCCGCGCCGAGCGTTCGCCCGGCCCCCGGTTGCAGAAGCTGCGCCGCGCCGCGCTGGAGGCCCGCGAGGCCTTCGTCCGGGAGGGCCCGGTGGCGGCGGTGGCCACTTGCGACCTCATCACGTTCCCCTACCCCACCCTGTTCGCCTTCAGCGGGGCGGCGCTGTCCCCGGCGCCGTACGTGATGATGACCAACCGCATGCAGGTGGTGCAGTTCGCGGAAGGAGGCACCGGCCAGCGGCGCACCCTGCTCTTCAACCCCACCGACTACGAGCGGGGCCACGCGGCGCCCTTCTACCGCGCGCTGCGCGAGCGCTACGGCGCGTTCCTGTCCGACAAGGTGATGTCCACCCGCCACGGCACGGTGCAGGGCCACCTGGAGCAGCTGGGGCTGACGCCGTCGGACGTGGACTACCTGGCCTTCGACCACCTGCACATCCAGGACCTGCGCGGCTGGCTGGGCGGTGAGGGAAAGCCGGGCGTCTTCCCCCGGGCGAAGCTGCTGGTGCAGCGCGCCGAGTGGACCATGGTGAAGCACCTGCACCCCATGCAGCACGTGTGGTTCGTGCCCGGCGGCACGGATGTCCCCGAGGAGCGCGTGGTGCTGCTGGACGGGGACACGTGGCTGGGCCAGGGCGCGGCGCTGCTCAGCACGCCCGGCCACACGCAGGGGAACATGTCCCTGGCGGTGGCCACCGCGAATGAAGTCTTCGTGGTGAGCGAGAACGGCGTGAGCACGGAGAGCTTCACGCCGCTGTTGTCGCGCATCCCCGGCGTGCGCCGCTTCGCGGAGCAGATGGGCTGGGAGGTGGTGCTCAACGGCAACACGCGCGAGGACTCGCTGGAGCAGTACGCGTCCATGGTGGTGGAGAAGCTCTTCGCGGGCCCGTCCGCGTATGACGCGTCGTTCGTGAACTTCCACCCGTCGTCGCTGCTCACCGCGCACCTGCTGGCCCCGGGCCTGGGCCCCACCGTGGTGCTGCCCGCGCCGAACACGGGCGGGCTGCACCCCACGCCCGCGATGCGGCGCGCGGCCTGAGCGGC
>NZ_JBKGHJ010000431.1:0-7185 GCF_046520365.1 Corallococcus sp. 4LFB | reverse complement strand
CGCTGGCGCCCGTGCCGCCGCCCACGCCGGCCCCGCCGTCGTCGGAGGTGACGCTGGTCAGTGGGACGGAGCCCCATCAGGACGAAGTGCCGGTGGAGGAGGCCACGCCGCCGCAGCTGGCGCTGCCCCCGTACCCGGGCCACGGCATCGTGCCGCCCCAGGTGGCCCCGGTGGCGCTCAACGTCGAGTACCCCGCGACGACGCCCTTCGATGCGCAGCCGGCTTCCAGCGCGCCGGTGGAGCTCGCCGCGCAGGACGTGCCCGCGTCCGAGGCGTACTTCACGGAGCCCGAGCCCACCGCGTCCGCGACGCCTGGAGCGAGCGCTTCGGCGCCTCCCGCTCCCGGCGCGAACACGGCGGCCCCTGTCGCGTCCACGAACAGCACCGCCTCCACGAAGCCTGCATCCACGAAGTCCGCGCACGACGAGGACGACGCGGCGCTGATCGCCGCGATGAAGCCCAAGCGCACGGGCCTCTACGTCGCGGGCGGCCTGCTGCTGGTGGCGGCCGTCGCGGCGGTGGTGATCTCCAAGGGCTCGGGCAGCTCCGAAACGCCCAAGCCGCCCGAACCGAAGGTGACGCAGCCCGCTCCGCCCGTGGAAGCGCCCAAGCCGCCGGAGACCACGCCTCCGCCGGAAGTCGCGCCGCCGCCCGTGAAGACCGTGGACGCGCGGACCGACGCGGGGCCACCCGCCGAAGACCGTCACCGCCACGGCCCCGGAGGACGCGGGCGCGCCGGTGAAGACCGCCACGCCGGAGCCCGCCGCCGTCCCCGACGCGGGCCTCGCGGTCGCCGCGACGCCCAAGCCTCCGCCGGAAGTCGCGCCGCCGCCCGTGGTGCAGGCGAAGGTCACCTACGCGGACTTCATCAAGGACGGCCGCGCGGCGATGTCCCGCAAGAAATTCCAGTCGGCCGTGGTCGCGTACCGCAAGGCGCTCGCGCTGGACACCGACTCCATCGAGGCGAAGACGGGCCTGGGCATCTCGCTGGCCAACAACAGCAGCACCAGCGAGTCCGGCTACCGCGAAGCGGCCAGGCTGCTCCAGGACGTCGTCAAGGCGGAGCCCAAGAACGCGAAGGCCTGGTTCTGGCTGGGCAGCTCGCTCCAGTTCTCCGGCGATCAAAGCCGAGCGGCCGAGGCCTATAAGAAGTATCTGTTCCTCGAACCGACGGGGAGCTCGGCGGAGGACGTGCGCGCACTGCTCAAGGGGATGGCAGCTAGGCGGCCCGTCCGCCTCCCCGTCCTTGCTGGAGTCGTCGTGCTCGTCCTGGGACTCGAAACCTCGTGCGATGAAACCGCCGCCGCCGTCGTGGAGGACGGGCGGCGCGTCCTGTCGGACGTCGTCTCCACGCAGGTGGACATCCACCGCCGCTGGGGCGGCGTCGTGCCGGAGCTGGCCAGCCGCAACCACATCGTCCAGGTGATGCCCGTCGTCCACGAGGCCCTCACCCGCGCGGACAAGACGCTGGACGACATCGACCTGCTCGCCGTCACGTCCGGCCCCGGCCTCATCGGCGCGCTGCTCGTGGGGCTCCAGGTGGCCAAGGGGCTGAGCCTCGCCACCGGCAAGCCCTTCGTGGGCGCCAACCACCTGGAAGGGCACCTGCTGGCCATCCGCCTCCTGGAGGACGCGCCCGCGCCGCCGTTCCTGGGGCTCGTCGTCTCCGGCGGCCACACCAGCCTCTACGAGGTGCGCGACTACGGGAACTACCGCCTCGTCGGCCGCACGCGCGACGACGCCGCGGGCGAGGCCTACGACAAGACGGCGCGCATCCTCGGCCTGCCGTACCCGGGCGGGCAGCCCATCGACGAGCTGGCGCAGAAGGGGAACCCGGAGGCCATCCGCTTCCCGCGCGCGCTGCCGGGCGACAACCTGGACGTGTCCTTCTCCGGGCTGAAGACGTCGGTGCTCCACCACGTGCAGAAGCACGGCGTGCCGGAGGGCCAGGCGCTCCACGACCTGTGCGCGTCGTTCCAGGAGGCGGTGGCGGACGTGCTGTCCAAGAAGCTCGTCGCCGCGGCGAAGAAGCTGGGCCACACGCAGTTGGTGCTGTGCGGCGGCGTGGCGGCGAACTCCCGGCTGCGCGCGCTGTGCAAGCAGCGAGCGGAGGAGCGGGGCCTGCGGATGTTCCTGCCGCCGGTGAGGCTGTGCACGGACAATGGCGCGATGATCGCCGTCGCGGGGTATGAAGCGTGGCGCCGCGGCTTGCGCGGTGACTTCCGCCTCGCGGCCGACCCCGCCTGGCGCATGGAGTAGGGGCCTGACAGTGGATTCTCCGCGCGACATCCTCAAGCGCCACGGCCTGCGGGCCAAGCACAGCTGGGGACAGAACTTCCTCGGAGACCCGGACGCGCTCCAGTCCATCGCGGACGCGCTCGCGCTGCGCGAGGGCGAGCCCGTGGTGGAATTGGGCCCGGGCCTGGGCCACCTCACGCGCTTCCTCGCCGCCACCGGCGCGCAGGTCACCGCCGTGGAGCGCGACCGCGACATGGTGGCGGTGCTGGAGAAGGAGGCCATCCCCGGCGTACGCGTGGTGCCCGGCAACGCCGCCACGGTGGACTTCGCCCAGGTGGCCGGCGCGCCCGAAATCGCGCTCGTGGGCAACCTGCCGTACCACCTCACCAGCCCCATCCTCTTCCAGGTGCTCGCGCAGCGCGCCCACATCTCGCGCGCCGTCTTCACCCTCCAGAAAGAAGTGGTCGTGCGGCTGGCCGCGGAGCCCGGCAACCGCGACTACGGCCTGCTGACGGTGCTGCTCGGCCTGCACTTCGACGTGGAGCAGGTGCTCACGCTGGAGGCGTGGCGCTTCCATCCGCCCCCGAAGGTGGACTCCGCCGTGCTGCGCCTCACGCGGCTCAAGCAGCCCCGCGCGCCGCTGGTGGACGAGGCCCGCTTCACGCGGCTGGTGAAGGCCGGCTTCGCGCAGCGCCGCAAGACGCTGATCAACTCGCTCAAGTCCGACAAGGGCCTGGCGAAGCCGGAGGCGATGCTGGCCGCGCTCCAGACGGCGGGCATCGACCCGGGCCGCCGCGCGGAGACGCTCTCCCCGGAGGAGTTCGCCGCCATCGAGCGCGCCCTGGGCCCCGTCACCGCCATGGCGCCGCCGCCCCCGGACGCGCCGGAAGAGGACGGCTCAGAAGAGTAGGGGAGACGTCAGCGCTTCTGGCCCAGCGCGGCCAGGAGCCCACCCTGCTGGGCGAGGAACGCGCGGAACTCGTCCTCGTTGATGCGCAGGCGCGCGAGCACGCCGCTGAGCACGTCGTCCACGGAGCCCTCCGGCCGGCGCTTCAGCTCGAAGGCCGTCTTGAGCAGGGCCACGCCATAGAGTGGATCCACGTCCACGGGAGGTGCGGGCGGGGCCGTGGCCGTACGGGCGGCGGGCGCCGCTTCCGTGGGCTCCACCAGGTCCACCACCGTCTTCACCCGCTGCCTGCCGCGCATCTGTGGCCCGCTGCTCCGCTGCTTGCGTGTTCGCGGGCACCGTAGGGGATGACCTCGGAGGGCGCAAGGGTGGGGTGGCCCGGCGAAAATTGCCGGATGCGCGGGGGCATGGTTGTGTTATCCGCCCCCCGCGCGCATGTGTCACATGCGTGGATTCCGGGGGCGGAGGCCTCGGGCCGATGGACCACCGCTACATCGTCGTCGAAGGCCCCATCGGCGTGGGCAAGACGAGCCTCACCCACCTGCTCACGGAGCGCCTGGGCAGCCGCCGCATCCTGGAGGTCGTGGAGGAGAACCCCTTCCTCTCCAGCTTCTACGGGGACCGGCAGAAGTTCGCGTTCCAGACGCAGGTGTTCTTCCTGCTGTCGCGTTTCCGTCAGCAGCAGGAGCTCTTCCAGCAGGACCTGTTCCGCGCCGTCACCGTGAGTGACTACCTGTTCGCGAAGGACCGCATCTTCGCCAACCTCACGCTGGCCTCGGACGAGCTGGCCCTCTACGACCGCGTCTTCGAGGCGCTGGGGCCCCGCGTCCCGCAACCCGACCTGGTCATCTACCTCCAGGCCCAGCTGGACGTGCTGCTGCATCGCATCAAGAAGCGCGGCCGCGAGTTCGAGCGGAAGTTCGACGCGGGCTACCTGGAGGCGCTCACGCACGCGTACAACGACTTCTTCGCGCACTACCAGGACACGCCGCTGCTGGTGGTGAACACGTCGGACATCGACTTCGTGCACAACGAGCAGGACCGCGAGGACCTGATGCAGGCCATCGCGTCCGCGAAGTCCGGCGTGCAGCACTACACCCCCCGGTCCCGCCGGGGCTGACAGCCGCCGCCCGGCTGGTTGCCTGGGGTGGTGCGGTGATCCCCCCACGCGGCCTTTGAGGGCGTTAGAGTGCATCCCCGTGGAACCCCGGCCTCCGGCGATCCCCCTGGGGACGGCGAGGGGCCTGACGTTCCACGCGGCTGTCCCACCCGTCTTGCCACAGGAGGTGAACCGTGAAGGACAAGGTCACCATCCACACGCTGAAGCGCCTGAAGCAGTCCGGTCAGAAGATCTGCATGGTCACCGCGTACGACGCGACGTTCGCGCGCATCCTCGACGAGGGAGGCGCGGACGTGCTCCTGGTCGGTGACTCGCTGGGCATGGTCATCCAGGGCCAGGACTCCACGCTGCCCGTCACCATGGACCAGATGGTCTACCACTGCGCGGCGGTGAGCCGCGGCGCGAAGCGGGCGCACGTGGTGGGCGACCTGCCGTTCATGAGCTACCAGGTGTCGCCGCAGGAGGCGGTGCGCAACGCCGGGCGGCTCGTGTCCGAAGGCAACGTGGGCAGCGTGAAGCTGGAGGGCGGCGCCGAGTTCGCCGACACCGTGCGCGCCATCGTCCGCGCCAGCATCCCCGTCATGGGCCACCTGGGGCTGACGCCGCAGTCCGTGCACAAGATGGGCGGCTACGTGGTGCAGGGCCGCGACGAGGACGCCGCGCGCCGCATGCTGGAGGACGCGCTCGCGCTGGAGGCCGCGGGGGCCTACGCGCTGGTGCTGGAGGGCGTGCCGCTGGAGCTGGCGCGCACCATCACCCAGAGCCTGAAGATTCCCACCATCGGCATCGGCGCGGGCAAGCACTGTGATGGCCAGGTGCTGGTCTGCTACGACCTCTTGGGCATGAACCCGGACTTCAAGCCGAAGTTCGTCAAGCGCTTCGCCAACCTGCACGGGAACATCACGGAGGCCGCGAACACGTACTTCACCGAGGTGCGCGCGGGCACCTTCCCGGACGAGGACCACAGCTTCAAGGCCACCAAGGGCATCCGGCTGGTGACGCCCACGCCCGTCGTCCCCGAAGCGGAAGGCGCTGGCGAGGCCGTGGAGAAGGTCGGCGGCATCTACGGGGCTCCGGTCTAGCCATGGCCCCCCACGTCCTGCGCACCGTTGCGGAAGTGAAGGCCTGGGTCGCGTCCCTCCAGAAGGAGGGAAGGTCCCTGGCGCTCGTGCCCACCATGGGCTTCCTGCATGAGGGGCACGTCTCGCTCATGCGGGAGGGCGGCCGGCGCGCGGACGTGGTGGCGGCTTCCATCTTCGTGAACCCCACGCAGTTCGGTCCCCGCGAGGACCTGGCGCGCTACCCGCGCGACTTCGAGGGGGACCTGGCGAAGTGCGCGAGCGCGGGCGTCACGGCCGTGTTCGCCCCCGAGCCCGCGGCGATGTACCCCCCGGGCTACCAGACCTCCGTGGAGGTCACGGAGGTGAGCCAGGGGCTGTGCGGCGAGCGGCGTCCCGGCCACTTCCGGGGCGTCGCCACCATCGTCACGCAGCTCCTGGCGCTGTTCCGCCCGGCCGTGGCGCTGTTCGGGGAGAAGGACTACCAGCAGCTCCAGGTCATCAAGACGCTCAACCGCGACCTGCACCTGGGCGCGGACATCGTGGGCATGCCCACCCTCCGCGAACCGGACGGGCTGGCCATGAGCAGCCGCAACGCCTACCTGTCCGCGGAGGAGCGCCGCCGGGCGCTCGCCCTGTCGAAGGGCATCCGGGCGGCCCAGGCCCTGCTCGCCTCCGGCACCCGGGACACGGGAGCGCTCGTGGAGGCTGCCCGCCGTGAATTGCAGGCGGCGGACCTCCGGGAGGACTACGTGGAGGTGCGGGACGCCGGGACGCTCTCACCCCTGGTGACGGTGGCGCCCGGACAGACGGCGCGCATGCTGGTGGCGGCCTTCTCGGGCACCACTCGGCTCATCGACAACATGCCGCTGGCCGGTTAGGAGACCCGGGACACGTTATGGCCGCTGGAAAGTCGAAGGGTGTGGGTGCGGAGCCGGGGGTGAAGCTCATTGCCGAGAACCGGCGTGCGCGCTTCGACTACACGGTGGACGAGAAGATAGAGGCCGGGCTGGAGCTCACGGGGAGCGAGGTGAAGTCGTTGCGTGAAGGAACGGCCAACCTGTCGGACGCCTACGCGCTCCAGAAGGGCACGGAGCTGTTCCTGCTCAACGCCCACATCGGCTCCTACAAGGCGGCCAGTGTCTTCGACCACCTGCCCACGCGGGGCCGGAAGCTGCTGATGCACCGCGCGGAGATCGACCGGTGGACGGCCAAGGTGCGCGAGCGCGGTTACTCCATCATCCCGCTCGTGCTGTACTTCAGGAAGGGGCGGGCCAAGGTGGAGCTGGGCCTGTGCCGCGGCAAGACGCACGAAGACCGCCGCCACGACATCAAGGAACGGGAGACGAAGCGGGAGATGGACCGGGAAGTGCGCCGTCGTTGAGGGCGCGCCCGCAATTCCCCGCTGGACAGGCTGGAATGGACAAGAAGGTTTCCGACAAGAAGGAGCGGCTGCTGGCCGCGCTCGACCAGGGGATGGTGATGATCCACCTGGACGCGCGCCGCCCCGGCGTGCTCGTCCCCGCCAGCCTCCGAGGCGAAGCACACCTGCGGCTCAACCTCTCCTACCGCTTCGAGCCACCCGACCTCACGGTGGGGGAGTGGGGCGTGCGCTCCACGCTGAGCTTCTCCGGTTCGCGCTTCACGGTGGCGGTGCCCTGGTCGGCGTTGTTCGCCATCGCCAGCCACGTGACGAAGGAGTTCTGGATGTACCCGGAGGAGATGCCGCCGGAGCTGCTCCAGCAGCCCCCGGTGGCGTCGGCCTCGTCGCGCGTCCGCCGCCGCCCACGCCCGTGCCCGTCGCCGCCGAAAGGCCCCGCGCCTTCCTGCGCGAGGTGCAGGCCGAGCGCACCGACGAGCCG
>NZ_JBKGHJ010000430.1:0-7233 GCF_046520365.1 Corallococcus sp. 4LFB | reverse complement strand
CCGCGCCCAGGAGGCCCGGCAGCGCCCCCTTCGCCAGCACCGGCAGGCACGGCAGCGCCATGGGCGTGGACTCCAGCGCCCGCAGCAGCTCCCGCGGATCCAGCAGGGCACCCGGGAGCCCGGGCCCACCCGCGCCACCACGTTGCCCGGCCGCAGCGACAACACCTTGTCCAGCACGCTCATAGGAGCCGGCCAGAATCCCCGCCCCGCGCGCCTTTCGCAAGCGCGAGTCAGTGCACCTCGCCCAGGTGGGCGTAGGACTGGCTCTCGATCTGGATGGTGGTGTGGTCGATGCCGAAGCGGTCGAAGAGGTCGTGCTTCACCGCGGACAGGATGTCGTCGTTGTTGCAGACCATGGGGTCCGCCACCACCAGGTGCGCCGACAGCGCGTACATCCCGCTGGAGATGGTCCACACATGCAGGTCGTGCACCGCCTGCACGCCCGGCACCTTCCCCATGAGCTCCCGCACCTGCTCCAGGTCCACGTGCGCGGGCACCGCCTCCAGCAGCACGTCCACCGCGTCCTTCACCAGCCGCAGCGCGCCCACGACGATGATCGCGGAGATGAGCACGGAGATGATGGGGTCCACGATGTACCAGCCCGTCCACCACATCACGCCCGCGCCAATCAGCACGCCCACCGACGACAGCGTGTCCCCCAGGACGTGCAGGAACGCGCCGCGCACGTTCATGGAGTGCGTCTGGTGCAGGAAGCCCAGCGCCGCCAGGTTCGCCACCAGGCCGATTCCCGCCACCAGCGCCATGGTCCCCAGCTCCACCGGCGCCGGCGTGCGCAGGCGCTGCCAGGCCTCCATCAGGATGAAGATGGTGATGACCAGCAGCAGCACCCCGTTGAGGAGCGCGCTCAAAATCTCCATCCGGTAGTAGCCGTAGGTCTTCTTCAGGTCCGCGGGCCGCCCGGCGAACCACAGCGCCAGCAGGCTCAGGACCATGGCCGACACGTCCGTCAGCATGTGCCCGGCGTCGGAGAGCAGCGCCAGCGAGTTGGTGAGGAAACCGCCCACCGCCTCCGCCACCATGATGGTCGCCGTCAGCCCCAGCGCGAACAGCAGCCGGCGGCGGTCCTTGCGCCGCTCCTCCGCCAGCCCGCCCCGCTTGGGGCCATGCGAATGCCCATGCCCGGGGCCGTGCGAATGCCCATGGTGGGAATGATCATCATGGTCGTGCGAATGGCCGTGCCCTGCCCTGCCGTGTGTATGTGGGGGTGCGCTCACAGGGAACCAGGGTACGCGAACAGCGCTGTCATTCGGACAGGTGCCGCTGGATTGATTTCGGACAACCCCGTAGATCCGTTGTCCTGATCCGCAACAGGGCGAGGACCGTGGGGATGGACTTCGAGAAGCATCAGAATCTGCACACCATTGTCATGTTGAGGGATGTCATCCGCAAGTGGTGGCAGGTGGAGCTGTCGTTCGCGGATCGCCACGGCGTGGTGCACGACTGGCAGCGCGGGGATTTCATCCCGCCGCCCAACGACTTCTGCCGCCACTCGCTGGGGGCGCGGGAGGGGATGCGGCGGTGTGCCCAGTCGGTGCGGGTGCTGCATGAGAAGTTCAAGGCCGCCAAGAACCTGCGCCGCTCGCTGTTCCACGACTGCCACCTGCGCCTGTCCATCGTGGGCGCGCCGCTCTACATCCGCAACGAGTACGAGGGCTTCCTCTTCGTGGAGGGCTTCGCCCGCCAGCCGCTCACCCCCGGCGACGGCCAGGTGCTGCTGGGGAAGATGCGCGACATCGCCCCCGGGGCGCTGCTGGAGCTGGAGGGCGCCGCGGAGCGCGTGCCGGTGCTGGACGGCTCGGAGCTGAGCAAGCTGTCGGACCTGCTGGAGTTCGCGGTGACGGAGATCGCCAACCAGGAGGTGGAGCTCACGCGCAAGGAGGAGACCATCCAGTCCATGGCCTCCGAGCTGTCCAACCGCTACCGCTTCGAGAAGATCATCGGCCGCTCCGGCGCCATGAACGAGGTGTTCCGGCTGATGGAGAAGGTGGCCAACTCCGACTCCACCGTCCTCATCAACGGCGAGTCCGGCACGGGCAAGGAGCTGGTGGCGCGCGCCATCCACCACAACGGCCCGCGCAAGGACAAGCCGTTCGTCGTGCAGAACTGCTCCGCCTTCAACGACAACCTGCTGGAGAGCGCCCTCTTCGGGCACACCCGGGGCGCCTTCACCGGCGCGCTCAAGGACAAGAAGGGCCTCTTCGAGGTCGCGGACACGGGCACCTTCTTCCTGGACGAGGTGGGCGACATGTCCCCCGCCCTCCAGGTGAAGCTCTTGCGCGTGCTCCAGGAGGGCACCTTCCTGCCCGTGGGCGGCACCCAGTCCCGCGAGGTCGACGTGCGCGTCATCGCCGCCACCCACAAGGACCTGGGGGAGCTGGTGAAGCGCGGCGAGTTCCGCGAGGACCTCTTCTACCGCATCAACGTCATCCGCCTGCAGCTGCCGCCCCTGCGCGAGCGCAAGGACGACCTGCCCGTCCTCATCGACCACTTCCTGCGCAAGCACCACCGCGAGGGCCAGCGCGCGCGGGGCCTGGCGCCGGAGGCCCTGGGCATCCTGGGCGCGTACGCCTGGCCGGGGAACATCCGCGAGCTGGAGAACGAGATTGAACGGCTGCTGGTGCTGGGCGGCGAGCTGGAGGTCATCCCCGCGGAGCTGCTCTCCAGCCGCATCCGCGACGCCGTGGTCCCCGGCGGCGGGCCCTTCATCGCCCCGCGCGCGCACGGCAAGCTGCACGAGGCGGTGGAGTCCCTGGAGAAGGAGATGATCCACCAGGGCCTGGTGCGCACCCGCTACAACAAGAGCCGGCTGTCGCGCGAGCTGGGCATCAGCCGCTCCAACCTCATCCTGAAGATTTCGCGCTACGGGCTGGACAAGGGCATCCCCGAAGGCCTGGACGCGGACGAGGTGGAAGCGTGAGCGCGCCCCATGGCCAGGCGGTCTCCTTCCGCCAGGACTCGCTGCGGGTGCCCGACGGCGCGGACCTCTACTACCAGGTGCGGGGCGACGGCAGCCCGGGCATGGTGCTGTGCGACGGCCTGGGCTGTGACGGCTTCGCGTGGAAGTACCTGCTGCCCTACCTGGGCCGGCGCCATCGGGTGCTGCGCTGGCACTACCGGGGCCACGGCAAGAGCACCGTCCCCACGGACCGCACGCGCATCGGCATGGCGTACACCTGCGACGACCTGGCGCGGGTGATGGACGCGGCGGGGATGCAGAAGGCCGTCCTCTTCGGCCACTCCATGGGCGTGCAGGTGGCGCTGGAGTTCCACCGCCGCTACGCCCGGCGCGTGGAGGGGCTGGTGCTGGTGTGCGGCAGCTACGGCATGCCCCTGGACACCTTCCACGACTCCACGCTGCTCAAGCGCATCTTCCCCACGCTCCGCTCCGCGGTGGAGCGCTTCCCCCGCCACACCGCGCGCATCGTGCACGGGGCGCTCACCACGGAGCTGGTGGTGCAGCTGGCCATCCGCCTGGAGATGAACCCGGAGCTCATCGCGCGCAACGACCTGGCGCCCTACTTCACCCACCTGGCGCGCATGGACCCCGTCGTCTTCGTGCGCACCCTGGACTCGCTGGCGAACCACACCGCCGAGGACCACCTGGAGCATGTGGACGTGCCCACCCTGGTGGTGGCCGGGGAGAAGGACCGCTTCACCCCCGGCTGGCTGTCCCGGAAGATGGCCGAGCGCATCCCCGCCTCCGAGCTCCTGATGGTTTCCGAGGGCACCCATACCGCCCCACTGGAAGTCCCGGGCCTCGTGGAGCTGCGCGTGGAGCGCTTCCTGAGAGAGCGGCTGGGGGTTGAAACGGCCGGGTCACGACCCAAGGTGGGATAAGCGCCCGGGGGGTGGACGGCCTGATTGTCTGCCTGCTGGACACCCGCCTTCATTGCAGGCGGGAAGCCCCCGGCATATAAGCCCCCGCCTTCCGGGTTCCGGTGGGATTGAGAAACCCCGTCCTGGGCGTCTCTCCTCGCACCTTCTTTCAGTCAGTTGGTCCGCATGATCTCTCGCGAAAACATCCGCAACGTCGCCATCGTCGCTCACGTCGACCACGGCAAGACCACCCTCGTCGACCACCTGCTCCGGCAGGCGGGTACCTTCCGCGCCAATGAGCACATGACCGAACGGGTCATGGACTCGAACGACCTCGAGCGCGAGAAGGGCATCACCATCCTCGCGAAGAACACCGCGGTCTCCTACAAGGGGATGCAGATCAACATCATCGACACCCCGGGCCACGCCGACTTCGGTGGCGAGGTGGAGCGCGGTCTGCGCCTGGTCGATGGTGTCATCCTGCTGGTGGACGCCGCCGAAGGTCCCCTGCCCCAGACCCGCTTCGTGCTCACCAAGGCGCTGGCCATGGGCCTGAAGACCGTGCTGGTCATCAACAAGATCGACCGCCAGGACGCCCGGGCCAAGGAAGTGCTGGACCTGGTGTACTCGCTCTACATCGACCTGGGCGCGAACGAAGAGCAGCTGGAGATGCCCGTCCTCTACACCGTCGCGCGCCAGGGTCAGGCCTCCACGTCGCTGGACGTGCCGGGCAAGACGCTGGAGCCGCTGTACGACGCCATCATCAAGCACATCCCGCCCCCGCCCGCGCCTCCGGCGGAGCAGACGACGCTCCAGCTGCTGGTCGCCAACCTGGACTACGACGACTACGTCGGCCGTCTGGCGGTGGGCCGCGTGCAGGCGGGCCGCATCACGGCGAACATGCCCGTGTCCATCGTCCGCGAGGGCGGCAAGGTGCAGCAGGGCAAGATCGTGAAGCTGTACGGCTTCTCCGGCCTGAAGCGCGCGGAGATTCCGGACGCGGGCCCGGGTGAGATCGTCTCCATCGCGGGCATCGAGGAGATCTCCATCGGCGACACCATCGCGGACTTCGAGAAGCCCGTGGCGCTGCCGCGCATCACCGTGGACGAGCCCACGATGATGATGATCTTCAAGGTCAACGACGGGCCGCTGGCGGGCAAGGAAGGCAAGTTCGTCACCTCCCGCAACCTGCGCGAGCGCCTGTACCGCGAGGCCTACCGCAACGTGGCCGTGCGCGTGGAGGACACCGCGACGCCGGACGCGTTCCGCGTGGTGGGCCGTGGCGAACTGGCGCTGGCGGTCATCATCGAGAACATGCGCCGCGAGGGCTACGAGCTCACCGCCTCCAACCCGGAGCCCATCACCAAGGTGGTGGACGGGCAGACGCACGAGCCCATGGAGCTGCTCTTCTGCGACGTGCCGGAGAACAGCGTGGGCGCGGTGACGGAGCGCCTGGGGCCCCGCAAGGGCCGCATGACGGACATGACGCAGCTGGGCTCGGGCCGCACCCGCCTCCAGTTCCGCATCCCCGCGCGCGGCCTCATCGGGTTCCGCTCGGAGTTCCTCACCATCACGCGCGGTGAGGGCATCATGAGCAGCCAGTTCGACGGCTTCGAGCCGTGGTTCGGCTACATCCCCAAGCGCGCCAACGGCGCCATGGTCTCCGACCGCCTGGGCGACACGGTGCCGTACGCGCTGTTCAGCATCCAGGAGCGCGGTCAGCTCTTCGTGGGCGCGGGCACCACCGTGTACGAGGGCATGATCATCGGCGAGCACGCGCACCCGTCCGAGCTCAACGTCAACTGCTGCCGCGAGAAGAAGCTCACCAACATCCGCGCCGCCGGCCGCGACGAGAACGTCATCCTCGTCCCGCCGCGCGAGATGGGGCTGGAGAAGGCCCTGGAGTGGATCGCCGACGACGAGCTCGTCGAGGTGACGCCCAAGTCCGTGCGCATGCGCAAGAAGGCGCTGGCCGTGGGCGAGCGCTACCGCGCCGAGCGCGACCGCAAGCGCGAGGAGCGCGCCGAGGCGGCGGACTGAAGCCGTCCCGATAGCGCCTGAAGCTTCCAGGGGCCGTCATCCGCGCACACGCGGGTGGCGGCCCCTGCTTCGTTCCGGGCCGCGAGCCGGTTCCGCGGATCCAACGCCTCCTGCCGGCAGGCGGCGCGGCGTTGAAGCCTCAGAACGTGTACTTCACGCGCGGGAACACGGCGAACGACATGATGTTGGGCCCGAAGATGTAGCGCCCCAGCAGGTCCGCCCCCACGGAGAAGTGGTCGAAGGACGTCGCGTACTCCACGCCCACGCCCAGGCCCGCGTTGAGGGCGTTGATGGAGCGGCCCGGGTCGCCCTTGTCCGGATCCACCGGCGTGGGGTCCAGGCGCGTGTAGCCCGCCGCCACCTTGGGCGTCAGGTAGAAGCGGTGGGCCAGCTGCACGTGGTACGCGGCCGTCAGGTCGCCAAAGGCCACCGTGAAGTTGTCCGACAGCGCGCACACGTTGGAGTCCGGCAGGTAGCCCGCGAAGCAGTTCTGCGCGGAGGACCCCAGCGCGAAGTGGGCGCCCAGCGACAGCCGCTCCGTCAGGTCGTAGCCGATGCCCAGCTGCACGTACGACTGCGCGTTGGAGTAGTTGTTCCCGCCGCCCACCGTGAAGAACACCCCGACGTCGGTCTCGGTGAAGAACCCCCGGCGCGGCTCGAACGGGACGCCCTCCGGCGGGGTGGCTCCCAGGGCCGGCGTCGCCAGCGCGAGCGCGGCCAACAGCAGCGACTTCCTCACGACTCCTCCCGTCACGTTGTCCTCCTGCTCCCTCGCACTCCGGGCAGCAGCGGCACCGACAGTAGTGATGCCGGGCACGAAACGGCAGCGGGGAAAAACGAAAATGGCGTGGACCGTTTCGTCCACGCCACTTCGGTCTTCCAGTCTACGAATCGCGCCTTGGCGCTACTCAGCGCCCGAGGGCGAGAACAGCCAGGGGTACGTCACGTTCACCACGCCGCCGCCCTTGGGCTCCGGGAACTTCCAGCGGCGGATGCGGGAGATCATGCACTGCTCCGCCGGGGTGCTGCCCAGCGTGGACTCCGACACGCTGGCGTCCGCCACCGCGCCCGCCGGGTCGATGGTGAAGGCCACCGCGACCTTGCCGGCCAGCGACGGGTTCTTGTTCAGCTCCGACTCGTAGCAGTACTTGATTTCATTCTGGTGCCGCCGGATGACCTTGGCGATGACGTCCTTGTCCAGGCCGCCAATCACCGTCGTCTTGCCGGGGATGACCTTGGTGATGGACTTGCCGCGGCGCCCAGGTCGATGCCGGACCCGCCCGTGCCCCGGCCGTTGCCCTGGGTGCCCAGGCCGCTGATGCCCAGCGCCGTGCCGCCACCGCCGTTGCCCGTGCC
>NZ_JBKGHJ010000042.1:0-29184 GCF_046520365.1 Corallococcus sp. 4LFB | reverse complement strand
CCCGGGCTTCAAGCTGGCGGGAATGAAAAGCAGCATGGCCCGCGCTTCTAGAACATCAGGGAGGGGATGAGAAGGCGCCGCTCTCCCGTGCTGTCGCGCAGTTCCACCCGACGGTCGCTGCCTTCGGGCCAGTCTTCGCCACGGAATTCCACCACGACCCGTGCCATCCCTTTTGGGACGACGTATGGCTCTTTCATCGACACCGTGACAGCGCGGGAACGGCCTGGGGACAGCCGGGCCTCCGTGGGCGTCCAGGGCGCCGTCCCTTCATTCGCAACCATCAGCGAGAGCGCGACCCACCCTGTTCCTCGGAAAGTGGTGACACGCTCTGGCCTCAACCCGTCAGTGGGCTTTGGCGGCTGCAATGTGGGCTCGTTCACCTGGACGCCGTCAGAGCCCAGCGTCCCGGCCAAGATCATGCCCGAGGGCCCGGTGGCCGCGCCTCGTGCCCGAAGCGAAGCCAATTCGGCATCCTTGCCCGCGCACGCGGCGCGCACCTCGTCCAGCTCAGCCTGTACCGCCTCTGCCGTGCGTGGCAACCGGGACACCTGAACCTGAGCATCCACCTGCGTGGCAGTTGTAACGAGCGCGAACACGACCCGCGCCGGGGACATGCCATCCGCGAAGGGCACGGTCAGCAAAACGCGCTCACTCGCTGCTCCGTCGGCCGTGGGCTTGAGCATGATCAGCCGGTCCGTGGCCACGATCAGCTCCAAGCGGTCTCTGGCGTCCCCCAGCTTCACACCCGCGCGGTCCACAGAGGAGTCGAACTCCAGCGCGGTGAGGAAGCCTGAAGCGACGTGCAGTTCCACCGGCTTGCCGGTTGCAGACTGGGAGATCGCCACCCGCCGCCGCACCAACTCACGCACTCGTGGGAGTTCCTGAGCCGTGACGTTCGTTCCCAGCAAGAGAAGGGTCAGCAGCAGCAACGGACGGGAAACCAGGTGCACCAGCGGGCAACCTCCGAGATGACGGCGCCGACCGTAGCAGGTGAACTGGGGTCGCAGGTCTCCGCGCTTCTTTCTCCTTCGGTCGTTTCGGCAAGGAATCAGGGGGTACGCCGCACATTGCGAGGCCCCGCATTTTTCCTGAGAATCTTTCGAGCGTGGGGGACCGCCGAGCAAGCCTTGAAGAGGCCGGGCTCCGGAAATCCGACCCGGGGGACGTGTGGCCGCCACGCAGCGGGAACCCGATGACGCGGCTCGCATCCGCGGGGCTGTCTTCGGAGGAGCGCTGGGATTGCTGTCGGGTCCGCCGTCGCAGTCGCGGCGGGAGCTGATGTCCTTTGACACGCTCGACCCCACTGTGCACCTGCTCGTCCATGCCGACACGGAGCCCGTGGCGAAGCTGCGGCTGCTGTTGCCCAACCCGGAGGTGGCGGCACGCGTGGGCGGGACGGTGGGGATCGACATGGAGCAGCGGGTGGACCTCTCCGGGGTGATCCGCTGGCGTACGTGAAGGGGACCCCCGAGGTGCGGGCGCTTCTGGAGCACCTGGGCTTGCCCTCACCTTCAAGACCGCGCGGGGTCAGACCTCCGGCCCCTCCGGGAGCACGAGGAACGTGCAGGGCGCGCAGCCCTTCGAGCGCGTCATGCGAAGGGCTGCGCGCTCCGGTCCTTCTTCGGAGCGACGGTGGTGCACTCGGGTCGCACCCTGGATATCGCCTCGCCTGGCGGCGCCGTCCACTTCGGCAGGGGCGCAGGGTTCAGCCGGCCGGCCTTCCTATGGCTGGGGCTGGGGCTTCGGCGCGTCGCTGGACTCTCCCTGGGTGTCGCTGCCACTGCCACCGGTCCCGGTGCTGCTGCCGCTCTTGTCGGAGGAACCCGCGTTGGAGAGCGTGACGATGGAGCTCGCCATCAGCTCCCGCTGATCGAAGAAGCCGCGGTCGATGGTGCCCGCGACGCTGACGCGGTCCCCTTGCTCGAGCTTCTGCGCGCCCGGGCGCTGCATGGGGTTGGTCTTCATCGCCGTGGTGTCGACGGTGATCTTCCGCGCGCCGGTGTCGATGGTGAACTCGCGGCCGTTGATGCCGCTGACCTTCCCCTGGACGACCGTCAGCGGACGGGCCGTGGCGAAGACCGCGACCGCGGTGTCTTCCTCATCCACCGGGCTCGCATAGAACCAGGTGTCGAGGTTCTTCACGAAGACGGTCGACGCCTCCACCTTCGCGCGCTCGAACAGGTCGTCATCCACCCGCCCGGTCACCGTGACCTGGTCCCCCTTCTTGAGCAGGAAGCCCTCCGCGGCGGGGTCGAAGTCGTCCATCTCGATGCGAACGTCCTTGCCTCCATAATTGAGCGTGAAGGCGTCCGCCGAGGCGGACTTCACCTTTCCGCTCAAGGTGATCCACGTGTCGTCCGCGGCCTTGAGCGGCTCGCCCGCGACCGCGGGCAGCGCAAGGCCGAGACCGAGCGCCATCACGCCTCTCCACATCGTCTTCCGCATGTCGTCCTCCTGGTTGATCCCCTCTCCAGTGACAGTGGGCACCCACGACCGGTGACAGGAGTCTGGGGAGAACTCCGGCGCCGGGCCGCACGCGGATTGAGCACCCGTGCGAGCAGGCCCATGGAAGCCCATGCGCATCGGGCCAACGGGCGGTTCGCGGTCGCCCGTCGGCCCGGCCATGAGGGGCACAACGGAGCCCCTCCACGGCCTCGATGCTACTTCGCGCCGCCGCCGGTGACTTGGAGCTCGGTCGCGATGATCTCGTCGCCGTTGAGCTGGAACTTCGCCTTCACCTGCGAGTTGATGGGCAGCTGGTCCAGCTGTCCGCTCGACAGGCTCTTGCCGTTGACGGTGACCTGGGTGCGCGAGTGGCTCTCGAGCTGCACGGGCGGCAGGCCTCCGCTGCGCGCGATCGTGAGGTCGTTGCCGTTCTGCTCCGTGAGGGTGCCGCTGAGATTGAAGGTGTCCTTGCCGCTCCAGATGGCAGGGTTGTCCACGCCCTCGCCCACCCGTCCCGAGCCGCCGATCGCCGCCGCCCCTCGTCCACCAGCGCGTCCTTCTCACCCGCCTCGTCACGCACCCACCGAGGCTTCGGACGCCTCGCAGCCGCTCCCTCGTGCCACCAGCGGTCATCCTTCTCGCCCGCCTCGTCACGCACACCGAGGTCGACGCCTGCGCGCCCCTCGTCCACCAGCGCGTCCTTCTCACCGGGCTCGTCGCGGACGCCCAGGTCCGCGCGCGGCGCCGCCGTGCCCTCACGGGTGTCTACGAGGGACTCCTGCCTGTCGTTGCAGGCCGAACCCACGAGGCCCGTCGTCGCCAGTGCTGCCGCCAGAAAGAGGTGCGTCTTCATGGTTCGCTCCCTTTGAGAGATGTGTGAAGTGGCTCGCAGCCCCGCCGCGAACGCGACCGCCCGCGGTGGACCGGATCCCCCTCCGCAGGCTTCGGGAGGGCGTGCGCGCAAGCGGTAGGACCACCTGCGCGCCTCGTGACACGCTGACTATCCACCTCCCGCATGACCACTGCCGAGCAGTCGAACCATCGACGCCTCTTGAGTCATGCGTGCGATCGCGCGAGGCCCGCGCCTCACGGCACGGCGGTGGGCCGCACGCGCGCGAAGTCGCGAGCAGGAGGAGCCTCCTGTCGCTTGCCGACACGCTCGCCCTCGGAGCAGCACCCAGCCAGGGGTGTGCAGGGCAAAGCTTGGTGTTCAAAATAAAATCCAGGGGACGCCGTGGGGGCGTGCCCAATCACCCCTGACGAGGAGGAATCCCATGAGGCAAGGGCTCAAGTGGGCAGTGCTGTCGAGCGCGTTCCTGACGGTGCCGGCACTGGCGCAGCAGCCGCGGACCGAGTCGACGCAGGCGCAGCAGCCGAAGGCCGAGTCGATGCAGGCGCAGTCGGGACAGGGGGGAAGCGGCAGCGCCTCCGACATCCAGCGTGACCAGTGGCTCGCGGAGATGGTGTTGGTGAACCGCTGGGCCGAGGGCTTGTCGAACTCCGTCGAGGAGAAGGCCGCCAACCCGCAGGTGCGACAGTTCGCGAAGCGGTCCGTGCAGTCGCACGAGAAGCTGGGGCAGCGCATGCAGCAGCTCGCCCAGCAGGCCGGCATCACGCTGTCGCAGGACACCCTGGCGTCCACCTCGTCGAAGCAGGACTTCATGCACCTGGAGATGCTGACCACGCAGCAGAACATCCCCCAGCTCAATGGCGCCAACGTGGACCGCGCCTACCTCTCCGCCATGGTGCTCTCGCATGACCTGGCCATCGACAAGCTGAGCTGGCTGGGGCAGCAGGTGAAGGATCCGCGCTTCAGTCGCGAGCTCCAGGACACGCTGCAGCAGCTGGCGAGCCACCGCGCCGAGGCGCATCAGCTGCTGGGCAAGGTGGCGGCCTCGCCCCAGCGGGCCCGCTGACCGGCAACAGGCACGGCCGCGGCTGGGAGCATCGCCGCGGGCCGCGCGCGGACCCACCGGGCGCAAGCGCGCGAAGGCCGCGCAAGCCCCGCTGGCGTGCGTTGACCTGGCGCGGCTTCACTTCGACGCCGTCGGTCCCCGCCGGGCCAGCAGCGCCTCCAGCTCCGCCTTCTCCGGCGCGTCCCAGGGATGGCGCGCGTAGAACGTCAGCGCCTGCTGGGCCAGCTCGCGCGCCCGCTCCCACGCTCCGGGGCGCGCTCCCAGCACCCGCGCCAGCGCCAGGCGCGTCTCGGCGACGACGGGCTCGTTCTGCTCGATGTCCTGTAGCTGGAGCACCCGCTCGAAGTGGGTGACGGCCTGCGCGGTGCGGCCCAGCGCCAGCTGGACCGTGCCCAACCGCAGCAGCGTCTCGCCCAGCATGAAGTGCCTCGGCCCCAGCGCCTGGACCTGCTGCTCCAGCGCCCGCTGGAGCAGCCGCAGCGCCTCGGAAGGCCGTCCCTGGGCCACGAGCACCTCGCCCAGGCCGATGAGCGTGTCGGCGAGGTCCGGGGAGGTGGGGCCGAAGACGCGCTCGCCCACCGCCAGGGCGCGCGCCAGCTCCTCGCGGGCCGCGGCGTACTCCTTGCGCTGCAGGTGGATGTGGCCCAGCAGCATCCGCGCGCGGTTCTCCCCCGGGCTCTCCTGGCCCGTGGCCTCGTAGGTGCGCACCGCCTCGCGGGCCAGCGGGAGGGCCTCGTCCGCGCGGCGCTGCTGGAGCAGCAGCATCACCAGGTTGCCCTGCACCTGCGCCACCCGGGGGTGGCGGGGCCCGCCACTTCAACCCGAGCGCCAGGGCCCGCCGGACCGCGTCGGTGGCCTCCTCGTAGCGCCCCAGCGTGCTCAGCCCCATGCCGCAGTTGGCCCACATGCCCGCCAGCTGGGGGTGGTCCTCGCCCAGCTCCGCGCTCGCCTGCTCCCGGGCCTTCAGGAAGTGCTCGGTGGCCTCCGCGTACTTGCCCTGGTCGAACAGCGCGCCGCCCAGGCTCCTGTGCAGCGGGGACTGGAGGTTGGGGGCACCGCCCAGCCGCTCCAGGGTGGCCTGCGCCTGCCGGCCCCAGGCCCGTGCGGGCTCCAACTGGTGCAGGTTGATGCCGTACAGCCACACGAGCTCTATCTGCGCGCGCGCCTTCAGCTCGTCCAGCCCGAGCGCCTCGCCGCGAGCACCGCCTCGGTCAAGAGCCGCTCCGCGTCCGCGTCCTCCTGGACGCCCTGGTGCAGCATGCCCTGCCAGAAGAGGGCCTCGGCTTCGAGCGGGCGCGCGCCCAGCTCCCGCGCGCGGGAAAGCTGCGCGGACAGCTCCCGCTCCAGCTCCTCGCGCCGCACCCGCCCCGTCAGCCACGCCTTCGCGAAGTCCGCCCAGCTGCCCCGAAGCCGCCCCTCAGGCGCCACCGTCCGCACGGCTTCCGCGGGGGCCGCGCACGCAAGCCGCGTGGACAGCGCCAGGTGCACGCCCACCGCCAGCCCCTGCGCCTTCGCCTGGCCCACGGCCTCCGCCGCGGAGGGCCCGTGGACAGCAGCGTCGCGCTGGTCACGATGCCCTCGCGGTGCGCCCTGAGGATGCTCCCGCGTTCCAGCGACGGGTGCAGGCCCAGGTCGTCCGCGTTGACGATGAGGCGCGTGCGCGACGCCATGAAGCCCTACCCGCGCCCCGCGTGGCCCGTCACCGAGCGCAGCGGCTGCACCGACGGCGGCAGGCGCACCGGCTTCGAGGGCGGCGGCGGCGAGCGCGTCTCCGGGTACAGGTTCACCAGCTCCTTCACCATCTTCAGGATGACCGACGGCGAAGCCAGCGTGGAGATGCCGCGCGTGCGCGGGAAGTAGTCCACGCCCATCTGGAACACGCGGAAGCCCTTGCGGATGGCCTTCACCACCAGCTCCGCGTCGATGAACGAGCCCTGGCTCTTGAGCTCCATCGACTCCAGCACCCGGCGGTGCATCAGCTTGAAGCTGAAGTTCACGTCCTTGATCTGGATGTCGAACAGCGCCCGGATGAGCAGGTTGTAGACGAACGAGTACACGATGCGCTTGGGGCCCTCGCTCGTGCGGTCGAACCGGAAGGCGCAGATCATGTCCGCCTCCAGGTAGTCCATCAGGTGCAGCGCCCGCTCCAGCTCCCGCATGTCCCACGGCAGGTCGACGTCCGAATAGAGCACCAGGTCCTTCGTGCTCGCCGCCAGCCCCGTGCGCATCGCCCCGCCCAGCTTCAGGTTCACCGGGTGCGTGATGACCCGCAGCTGGGGCACCTTCGCGGCCAGCGCGTCACAGACCTCCTGGGTCCGGTCCGTGGAGGCGTCATTGACGACGATGATTTCGAAGTCGTCGGTGAGCTTCGGCAGGACCTCCAGGGCGCGGCTCACGGCGCGCTCCACGTAGTCCTCTTCGTTCCAGGCGGGAAAGAAGAGGCTGATGCTCGGGTACTTGGCCACGGTCGTCATGTCGCGCGCGTCCCGTCCAGAAGGAAACGGGCGCTCGCTACCAGAGGGTCAACTCCCAGGCAAACGTCATGGCCCTTCTCGTGACAAACCCGTATAGTACCGCGTAATCATCATTTTACGGGGACACGGTGAGAGCCCAGCCCTACACGCTTCTGGTCGTGGACGATTCGCAGGCGTTGCTGCCCCACTTGGTGCGCACGCTGGGCCCGGAGGACTTCGCCCTCCGGGTGGCGCGCTCCGGACAGGAGGCGCTGGGGCTGACCCAGGAGGTAGACGGCGTCCTGCTCTGCTCGGGCGGCCCGACGAGGCGCAGGCCCGGGGCCTCCTGGAGGCCCTCACCCCACCGCCACCAGCGGCCCGACCCGCCGTGGTGGTCCTGGCCCCCGCGGAGGACCGGGCCCTGCGCCTCGCCGCCCTGCGCAGAGGGGCTGAGGTAATTCTGACCCCCTGGGACGACGAAGAGCTGCGCTTGAGGCTCTACCGGAGCCTCGAAACGCACTCCCGGTTGAAGTCGCTTCACTCGCAGGTGGAGGAGCTGCGGCGCCTGGCGGTTACGGACGGGCTCACCCAGGTCCACAACCACCGCTACTTCCAGGAGCGGCTCCGGGAGGAGTTCCGCCGCTCGCAGCGCTACGACGAGAGCCTGTCGCTCATCCTGGTGGACCTGGACCACTTCAAGAACGTCAACGACGCCCACGGCCACGGCGCCGGGGACCGCGTCCTGCGGGAGGTGGCCGCCTCCCTCCAGCACAGCGTCCGGGAGACGGACCTCGTGGCCCGCTACGGCGGGGAGGAGTTCGCCATCCTCCTGCCCTGCACCCACCTGCCCGGCGCCCTCACCGTGGCGGAGCGGATCCGCAAGGGAATCAACGAGTTGCACGCGGGCCCGGAGGGCGCCCTGCGCGTCACCGCCTCCCTGGGCATCTCCAGCTTCCCCCACCGCGCCATCCTCACCCCGGAGCAGCTGCTGCTCACCGCGGACGAGGCCCTCTACCGCGCCAAGCGCGAGGGCCGCGACCGCATCTGCCTCCACCCCCCGGCACCCCTGTTTTCCACGCCGCCTTCACGCGCAGGCTGACCCAGGGGTCAAAAACCCGGGGTCCTGTTTGACCCTGTTGGGGGCGGTGGGTCTACAATGACCTTGCCCCTTTTTGTCATGTCTCTGAAAAAGGGCGTGATTGCCGGGGTTTATCCAAATCTCGGGTTTGGCAAGGCCATTGCAAATGTCGGACTCCGGAAAGTCCATGGGAACCCTGGGAGCTCAAGCGCAGGCGCAGGACCCGGTCGCCCGAGGGCGGCTGCTGCTCGTGGACGACGAGGAGAACATCCTCAAGTCCATCCGGCGGGTGCTGCGCCGCGGTGAGTGGGACATCGAGACCGCGACGGACGCGGAAGCCGGCCTGCGCACGCTGGAGCGCTTCCACCCGGAGGTCGTCATCTCCGACTTCCGCATGCCGGGGATGAACGGGGTGGAGTTCCTCACCCAGGTGAAGCTCCTGGAGCCGCGCGCCCAGCGCATCATGCTGACGGGGCAGGCGGATCAGCAGGCCATCGAAGAGGCCATCAACCGCTCCGAAATCTTCCGCTTCATCTCCAAGCCCTGGAACGACAGCCACCTGGTGCTCACGGTGAAGAGCGCCTTCGAGCAGTACGCGCTCCACACGGAGAACGACCGGCTCTACCGCGTCACCCAGGAGCAGAACGCGGAGCTCAAGCAGCTCAACGCGGAGCTGGAGGAGCGCGTCGCCCTGCGCACGCGCCTCCTGTCCACGGCGAAGCGCGAGTGGGAGCTGTCCTTCGACTGCATGGAGACGCCGCTCGCGGTGGTGCGCGCGCGGGACTTCGCGGTGCGCCGGGCCAACGTCGCCTACGCGCAGGTGGCCCGCCGCTCCATCGAAGAGGTGCCTTCGGACGTCCCGTGCCACCAGTACCTCTTTGGCCGGGACACGCCGTGCCAGGGCTGCCCGCTGCCCTCCGCCATGGAGACGGGCAAGGGCGCTCGCGGCGAGGTGCAGCAGGGCGGGCGCAGCTACGTGGTGGCCGCCTACCCCTTCGCCGGCGACGACCGCGCGGTGTGCACCTACCGCGACGTCACGGAGGAGCAGGCCATGACGCGCCGGCTCATCGAGACGGAGAAGATGGCCGCGGTGGGCCAGCTCGCGGGCGGCGTGGCGCACGAAATCAACAACCCGCTGGGCGGCATCCTCGCCTTCGCGCAGCTGATGTCCCGCGACGCGGGCCGCAGCGAGGGCGACCTGGAGTCGCTGAAGCTGATTGAAGAGAGCGCGCTGCGCTGCAAGCGCATCGTGGAGAGCCTGCTGAAGTTCAGCCGGCACAGCCGCGTGGAGGACCGCCGCCTCTTTGATTTGTCCAAGTGCGTGGAGGACGCCGCGGTGCTCTTCCGCGCGCAGCTCAAGTCCATGCCCAAGGTGGAGCTGAAGGTGGGCCTGAAGGACGGGCTGCCCAAGGTGTACGGGGACCCCGGCACGCTCGCGCAGGTGGTGCTCAACCTGCTGCAGAACGGCCTCCAGTCGCTGCCCGGGGCGGAGGGTCGCCTGTCCCTGGAGACCGGCCGCGAGGGCGACCGGACCTTCTTCGCGGTGACGGACACCGGGGCGGGCATTGAAGAGCGGCACCTGCCGCGCATCTTCGAGCCGTCCTTCACCACCAAGCCGCCCGGCGAGGGCACCGGCCTGGGCCTTTCCATCGCCTATCGCATCGTCCAGGACCACGGGGGCACCTTCCAGGTGGACACCCACGTGGGCCAGGGCTCCCGCTTCACCGTCTTCCTGCCCATTCCCCTGCAGCTCGAGAGGTTGCCGTGAACCAAGTCAAGCGCGCCAAGGTCCTCGTTGTGGATGACGACTCCGTCGTCCTCAAGGCCGTCACCCAGATCCTCCAGCGGGAAGGCCACCCGGTGGTGGCCATCGACGACGCGGTGGAGGGGCTCGCGGCGGCGAAGGACCCGTCCATCGACGTGGTGGTGCTCGACATCAAGATGCCGCACCTGTCCGGCATGGACCTCTTGCGCGCCATCAAGGCGGACCGCCCGGACGTGGAGGTCATCATGATGACGGCCTTCGCCACCGTGGAGACGGCGGTGGAGGCGGTGAAGGCGGGCGCGTACGACTACCTCACCAAGCCCTTCGAGAACATCGACGAGGTGAGCCTCACGGTGGCCAAGGCCGCCGAGCGCAAGGCGCTGAAGGACCGCACCCGCGCGCTGGAGGAGGCGCTCACCGCGCGCAGCCAGTTCGAGGACCTCATCGGTCAGTCCTCGCAGATGCGCGCCGTGTTCAAGCTGGTGGAGACCGTCAGCCACTCCACCGCCACGGTGCTCATCCAGGGTGAGAGCGGCACGGGCAAGGAGCTGGTCGCCCGCGCCATCCACTACCGCAGCGCCCGCCGCGACAAGCCGTTCGTCGCCGTCAACTGTTCCGCGCTCACGGAGACGCTGCTGGAGAGCGAGCTCTTCGGCCACGTGAAGGGCAGCTTCACCGGCGCCACCGGCAACAAGAAGGGCCTCTTCGAGGCGGCCGACGGCGGCACCATCTTCCTGGACGAGATTGGCGACGTGCCCCCGGCCACCCAGGTGCGCCTGCTCCGCGTCCTCCAGGAGGGGGAGGTCAAGCGCGTGGGCGCCAACGAGCCCGTGAAGGTGGACGTGCGCGTCATCGCCGCCACGCACGTGGACCTGTCCCGCGCGAAGGAGCAGGGCAAGTTCCGCGAGGACCTCTTCTACCGCCTCAACGTCATCACCATCGACCTGCCGCCCCTGCGCGACCGCCCGGAGGACGTGCCGCTGCTCGCGCACCACTTCCTCAAGGTGTACGCCGCCAAGGCGGACAAGAAGGTCACCGGCATCAGCCCGCGCGCCATGGAGGCCCTCACCTGCAACCGGTGGACGGGCAACGTGCGCGAGCTGGAGAACGTCATCGAGCGCGCGGTGGTGCTGACGGCCAACGACGCCATCGACGTGGAGGACCTGCCGCCCGGCTTCCAGACCGCGCCCCAGGCCGACTCGGCGGTGGAGGTGTTCAGCCTGGCGCACCTGCCGTACGCCCAGGCCAAGCGCCTGGCCATGCGCGCCTTCGAGCGCCGCTACCTGTCCGCGCTGCTGGAGAAGAACAACCACAACGTGTCCAGCGCGGCGCGCGCGGCCGGCGTGGACCGCTCCAACTTCCGCCGCCTGCTCAAGCAGTACGAGGTGGCCGGCCGCAGCATGAAGCCGCGCTCGCCCAAGGGGCCGGACTCGGACAGCGGGCCGGGCCCCGTCCTCGAAGCGGTGTCCTGAAGACGCCGTGTCCTGACGGGGCCCCTCGGGGAGTGACGACGCTTCAGCCGTCCTCCCCGGGCTCCCGCTCGCCGCGCCGCGCGGCGAGCTGCTGCTGGATGGCCTCGTAGCGCTCGGACAGCTCCGCCTCGAAGCCGTTGCGCGTCGGGGTGTAGAAGCAGCGCGAGCGCAGGGCCTCCGGCAGGTAGTCCTCCGGGACGTAGTTGCCCTCGAAGTTGTGCGGGTACTTGTACCCGCCGCCGTAGCCCAGCGACTTCATCAGCTTCGTGGGCGCGTTGCGCAGGTGCATGGGCACCGGCAGCGCGCCCTCCTTCGTCACGGCCTCGCGCACGGCCGCGTACGCGGCGATGACGGCGTTCGACTTGGGCGCGAGCGCCAGGTACGTGACGGCCTGGGTGAGGGGCAGGGTGCCCTCCGGCAGGCCCATGAGCTGGAAGGCCCTGAGCGCGTCCACCGCCACGCCCAGCGCGCGCGGGTCCGCGTTGCCCACGTCCTCCGACGCGAAGATGACCATGCGGCGGAAGATGAAGACGGGGTCCTCGCCCGCCTCCAGCATGCGCGTCATCCAGTACAGGGCGGCGTCCACGTCGCTGCCGCGCATGGATTTGATGAACGCGCTGACGACGTTGTAGTGCTCCTCGCCGCCCTTGTCGTAGAGCAGCAGCTTCTGCTGGAGCGCTTCTTGCGCCACCTCGCGGTCCACCGCCGTGCGGCCGTACGCCGCCGCGGCCTCCAGCGCGGTGAGGGCCTTGCGCGCGTCACCGCCGGCCGCGTCCGCGATGAACTCCAGCGCCGCGTCGTCCACCGTCACCTTGCCGTCCAGGCCCCGCGGGTCCGCCACCGCGTGGCGCATGACGGCGATGAGCTCCTCCTGCTCCAGCCCGCGCAGCGTGACGACGCGGCAGCGCGACAGGAGCGCGGCGTTCACCTCGAAGGAGGGGTTCTCCGTGGTGGCGCCAATCAGCGTGACGGTGCCCTTCTCCACGTGGGGCAGCAGCGCGTCCTGCTGCGACTTGTTGAAGCGGTGGATTTCGTCGATGAACAGGAGCGTGCGCTGGCGGTTCAGCTTCCAGCGGTCCTGCGCGCGGGCCACCGTCTCGCGGATGTCCTTCACGCCCGCGAGCACCGCGGACATGGTCTCGAAGGCGGCGCCGGTGTGGCGCGCGACGAGCTGGGCCAGGGTCGTCTTGCCGGTGCCGGGCGGGCCCCAGAGGATGAGGCTGGGCACCTGGTCGCTCTCCAGCGCGCGGCGCAGGAAGCGGCCCTCGCCGGTGAGGTGCTCCTGGCCCAGGTACTCGCTGAGCGACGTGGGGCGCATGCGCTCGGCGAGCGGCGCCAGGGTGGCCTGTTCCTTCTGGCTGGCGTGGTCGAAGAGGTCCATGGGGCCTTCAAACCTAGCGTCCCGGCCGCCCGGTGGCGCCCCCTTGTGATGTCCGGGGCTGGGCAGGTGCGTCATTTTCCTGGGGAGGACGGTTGGCCGGCTGGACTAGAACCCGGGGGGCGTGCAGACCCTGGTCATCGTCGCGAAGCGAGACACCCCGCGGGCCGTGGTCCTGGCGGCGGAAATCCAACAGCGCCACCCGAACCTGACGGTGCTGGCGGACCGCGCCCTGGCGCATGCGCTGGGCTGGCCGCGCATTGAAGACCGGGAGCTGGCGGCCCGCGCGGACGCGGTGGTGGTGCTGGGCGGTGACGGCACGCTCATCTACGCGGCGCGCCTGCTGGGCGGACGCAACGTGCCCATCATCGGCGTCAACCTGGGCAGCCTGGGCTTCATGACGGAAATCTCCGTGGAGGAGCTCTTCAGCCGGCTGGACGACGTGCTGGCGGGGAACTTCCACGTGGACTCGCGGATGAAGCTGTCGTGCCGGCTGCTGCGCGGCGGCAAGGTCCTCATCGAGGATGAAATCCTCAACGACGTGGTCATCAACAAGGGCGCGCTCGCGCGCATCGCGGACCACGAGACGTCCATCGACGGGGTGCCCATCACCACGTACAAGGCGGACGGCGTCATCCTGGCCACGCCCACCGGCTCCACGGCGTACTCGCTGTCCGCGGGCGGGCCCATCGTGCACCCGTCGGTGGACTGCACCATCCTGTCGCCCATCTGTTCGCACGCGCTGACCCAGCGGTCCATCGTGGTGCCGGCGGACCGCACCATCCGCGTCACGCTGAAGAGCGAGACGGCGGACACGTACCTCACGCTGGATGGGCAGACGGGGCACTCGCTCCAGGGCGGGGACTGCATTGAAGTGGTGCGCTCGCCCAACCGCGTGGGCCTGGTGCGCAACCCGAACGTGGCCTTCTTCACCATCCTCCGGCAGAAGCTCCACTGGGGCGAGCGCTGAGCCTCCGGGCCCGGGGGTGGGGCTCCCCTCCGGGGCGAGGGGTGCGGTAGCGTCCGGCCCGTGACGACGGGCGGGCACACGACGCGTTTTGGCAAGTACGCGCTGCTGGAGCGCCTGGGGGCCGGCGGCATGGCCGTCGTGCACCGCGCGCGCTTCACGGTGGCGGAGGGCGTGTCCCGGTCCGTGGTCATCAAACGCGTGAGGGACCCCTACGCGCAGGACCCCGCCTTCGTGCGGATGTTCCTCAACGAAGCGCGCATCTCCATGGGGCTGTCGCACGGCAACATCGTCCAGGTCTTCGACTTCGGGCAGGAGGAGGGGGAGTACTTCCTCGCCATGGAGTGGGTGGACGGTCAGCCCCTGTCGAAGGTGCTCAAGCGCTCGAGGATGAAGGGGATGGCCCACCTGCCGGCGCCGCTGGCGGTGCAGCTGATGGTGGAGGTCTGCAAGGGCCTGCACCACGCGCACACGCGCCGCGACGAGCAGGGCCGCCCGCTGGGGCTGGTGCACCGCGACGTGTCGCCGGACAACGTCCTGGTGAGCTACGAGGGCGAGGTGAAGCTCACCGACTTCGGCATCGCGAAGGCGCAGCTGGCCGGGCGGCCGGAGACGGATGCCGGCGTGGTGCGCGGCAAGTACCTCTACCTGTCCCCGGAGCAGACGCGGGCGGAGGCGCTGGACGCGCGCTCGGACGTGTACACGGCGGGCGTGGTCCTCTACGAGCTGCTCACCGGCCGCAGGCCCACGGAAGGGGACCCGGGCTCGGTGATGGAGCGCATCGCCACGGGCGACCTGACGCCCACGCAGGCGTACGTGCCGGACCTGGATCCGTCACTGGGCGCGCTGGTGTCGCGGGCGCTGGCGCTCCGGCGGGAGGACCGCTTCACGAGCGCGGAGGACTTCCAGCGCGCGCTGGCGGAGTGGCTGGCGTACCGCGCGCCGCTGTTCCCCGCGTCCACGCTGCGCCACCTGATGGCCTGGCTGTTCGAGGAGGAGCTGAAGCTCGCGGGCCAGCCGCCCCGCATTCCGGCGTCCTTCCTGCGCCAGGTGACGGTGTGGACGGGGGAGGGGAGCCCGGTCGGAGCGGACGAGCCGGAGCGGGCCTCCTCGGTGCACCGCGCGCACGCGACGGCGTTCCCGGAGGAGCACGTGCCCGGGGCGCTGGTGGGCGGCAGCCCCGCGGCGGACCTGGGCTCGGGCGTGCCCGGCTGGGCGTGGGCGCCGTCATCGCGGCGGCGGTGCTCTTCTTCGTGGGGCGGGCGGTGATGCCGGACCTGTCGGAGCCCCGCTCGCGCAAGCTCCAGGTGGTGTCCTCGCCTCCGGGCGCGGAGGTGCGCTGGGACGGTCAGCACGTCGGGATGACGCCGACGGTGCTCGACGTCGCGTCGGGGGAGGACTCGCACAAGCTGGAGCTGCGGTTCGTGGGGTACCAGCCGTGGGCCACCACGGTGTCGCAGGCGGCCGTGCCGGAGCGCGTGCAGGTGTCGCTGGAGCGGCTGCCGCCCCCGCCTCCTCCGCCGGAGCCGGTGGTGGACGCGCGGGTGCCGGAGCCACGGCAGGCAGGCTCCCGCAGGCAGGGCGTGCCGCGACTCAACGCCCAGAGCGAATCGCGCGAGGCCCTCGATTGGATCGAGAACGCCCCGAGCGCGGGGGCGGAGTACACGCTGGGCGTGGAGTTGCTGGTGGCGGGCAAGGACGTGCAGGCCGGACAGAAGTTCGGGACGTGCCTGCGGCTGCTGGAGGCGGCCGCGGAGTGCCATCTGGGGATGGGACGGGTGAGCGCGCGGACGGCCCGGGCGGGGGTTGCCGTGGAGCACTACCGGCGCTACCTGCAGTTGCGGCCGCGAGGGGCCGGCGCGGCGGAGGCCCGGCAGTACCTCAAGTCCCGGTCAGGACGGTAGCGGCGCGCGGCGATGTTCCTCCTCCTTTCGAAGCTGTTGGACTTGCTGCTGTCGCCGCTCACCTGGGCGCTTCTGTTCGGCGTGGCGGGGCTGCTGCTGCGCCGGTGGAAGCGCCTGTCGGTGGCGTCGCAGCTGGCGGCGCTGGGCGTGCTGTACGGGTTCTCCATCGAGCCGACGGTGGCGCTGCTGACGCGGGCGACGGAGGCGGACGCGGTGAGCACGTACCGGCCGGACACCGTCTACGACGCGGTCATCCTGCTGGGCGGAGGCCTGGACGCGGCGGCCACGGAGCGCTCCGGGCAGCCGGAGTACAACGCCGCGCCGGAGCGGATGATGCGCACCTTCGAGCTCCTGCGTGACGGCCGGGCGCGGCAGGTGCTGATTACCGCCGGCAACCTGGACGCGAGGCCGGAGGCGGTGGTGGAGGCGGACGTGCTGGCCGCGCAGCTGGAGCACTGGGGCATCGCGCCCGAGCGCATCGTGAAGGAGGGCCGCAGCCGCAACACCCGGGAGAACGCGCTCCAGTCGGCGCCGCTGGTGCGGGCCCACGGCTGGAGGTCGCTGCTCCTGGTGACGAGCGCCGCGCACCTGCCCCGCGCGGCCGGCTGCTTCGCGGCGGTGGGCGTGCGCGCGGACACGCTCGCGGTGGACGTCCGCTCCTCGACGCTGCCGCCCGCGAAGATGAGCTGGCTGCCGCGGTCGGGGGCGCTCAACCAGAGCACGGACATGCTGCGCGAGCTGGCGGGGCGGATCGTGTACCGGCTGCGTGGCTGGACCGCGCCCTGGCGGTAGGGGCCTCGGGCCTCATGCGGCGCGAACCTGTCCGACCGCCGGACCGGCGGGCCCTCGCGCTACTTCATCGACGGCGGCGCGTGCAGGCCGCCCGGGGGCGCGCCGACGAGCCGCGATGCGGCCCTGGGGCTTCGCGCGCGGCGCGGGCTTGCCGGTGCGCAACGCGGTGCCGAGTGCCTCCCACGGCGACAGCTCCAGGCCCCTGGGCACCGCGGGCAGGTCCTTGAACATGGAGTAGCCGTCGTTGCCCTGCGCCACGAAGCTCAATGTGGCCAGCCGGTACTCCGCCGCGTCGTCCAGCGGCCTGCCCCTCACCAGCACCTTCGTCACCCGCGCGCCCGGCGCCTTGCGCAGGTCGTAGGTGAAGCGCAGGCCGGACACCTGGGGGAAGCGGCCGGGCGGCTTGCCGTCCGCGCTGCTCAGGCTGACGCCGTTCTCCAGCGCCGCGCGCAGCACCGCCCCCTTCACCCTCAGCACCACCAGCTCGTTGCGGTAGGGCATGAGCGAGTACAGCTCCCGCCGCGTCATCCTCCCGGCGGGCAGCACCCGGTCCGCGCGGATGGCGCCCCCGTTCACGAGCGCCACGTCCGCGCCCGTCGCCTCGCGGAACGCGTCCGCCAGGAACGAGCCCAGGTTCGTCTCCGCCAGCCGGTTCTGCGCGCTGCGCGCATCCAGCGCCACCGGCGAGCGGCCCACGCGCTCCGCCAGCGTGGTCAGCAGCGGCGCATAGGGCTTCATCTGCTCGTTGAACGCCGCGTCGTCCGGCGTCTTCGACGTGATGGGGATGACCTTCCACGCCAGCTTCCTCACCGCGCCCGTCTTCGCGTCCAGGTCCAGCGTGAGGCGGCCCAGGTCGATGGCGTCCTCGTCCAGCTTGAAGATGGGCGTGCCCGCGACGGTCTCCTCCACGCGGTCATGGTCGTGCCCGCCGATGATGAGGTCCACGCGCACGCATCTCGCCAGCTCGCGGTCCTGCGCCACCGCCAGGTGCGTGAGCCCCATCACGAACTGCGCGCCCGCGGCCCGCAGCTCCTCCACGGAGCGCTTCGCCGCCTCGCAGAACGGCGTGATGCGCGTGTCCTTGCCCGGCTTGGACGACGTCTGCGTCTCCGGCAGCACCACGCCGAAGATGCCCACCTTCACGCCGCCCACGTCGCGCACGTCCCACGCCTTGAGCCCGTCGAACACCTGCCCGGACTTCACGCTCATCACGTTGGCGCCCAGCCACGGGAAGCGCGACTGCTGGAGGCGCGCGCGCAGCACGTCGTCCCCGAAGTCGAACTCGTGGTTGCCCACCGTGGCGTAGTCCAGCCCGAGCGCGTTCCACGCGTCGATCATCTGCCTGCCCTTGAGCGCCTCGCCCGCCACCTCCGCGGAGGACTCCACGGACGGCGAGAGGGTGTCGCCCGCCAGCAGCGTGAGCACGTGCGGCGACTCCTTCAGCGCCTGCTGCTTGAGCGTCGCCACGCGTGACAGGCCGCCCCGGTTCCGGGCGGTGGGCTGGAACTGGTAGACGTCGTTGAGGTGGAGGAGCGTGAGGCGGACGGTGTCAGCGGGAGGCGTCGGCTCGGCGGCCCCGGCGGAGCGGGCGGCCAGCACCAGCGCGAGCGGCAGCAGCACCGCCCAGGTGCTCACGGTCTTCTTCGTCATCGGACAGTCGTTCTCTTGCGGGGGCACGGGGAGCGCCAATCCCTCTCGGCGTAGCGCACTCGGCGCATGAAGGCGAGCGGGGCCGGGCATGGCGCAACGCGCAAGCCCCAGGCCCCTCTTCCCGGAGGACGAGGGGCAGCCAGCCAGCCGCGCGCTCCTCCCTCAGACGGTGTAGCGCCGGCCCTGCGCCAGCGGCTCAATCACGCTGCCGCTGCCGTCGAACAGGTCCGGGTAGTGGATGAGGCGCATCTTCGCGCGGGTGTCCTCCGGCAGCGCCGCCAGCTTCTCGTAGGGCGTGTGCACGCCGTGGTTCGTCTCGTGGATGACCAGGTCCGCCTCCGACAGCCAGGAGATGAGCCCCTCGTCGAACGCGGTGTCCGCGCTGTAGCCCAGGCACCGGCCCGCGGCGCGGATGCGGAACGCGGTGGTGGGCACGTGGTGGTAGGTGAAGCGGCACTCGATTTCGAAGGGACCGTGCTTCACCGCGCGCTCCAGGTGCAGCGGCGTGTGCGTGAAGTAGTCCTCGAAGTGCTTGTCGTTGGGCCCCGCGCCGTGCTGCTCGATGAGGCACTCCATGCCCGCGGCGAGGTGGCCCTCCCAGAGGCGGCGCGTGACGCTCGGGTGCGCGAGCAGCTCCATCTTCCGCTGCAGCACGAAGAAGGAGAAGTACGCCAGGCTCTCCAGGCCGGAGGCGTGGTCCGCGTGCAGGTGCGTGAGGGCCACGGCGCTGACGCGCTCCACGTCCAGGTGCACGCCGGAGGACTCGGACGCCTCGCGCATCATCTTGCGGATGGGGTGCGGACAGTCGATGAGCAGCACCTGCCCCTCCGCCTCCACCGCGAGGCACGACGAGTAGTGCAGCGCGGAGAAGGCATCCCCGACGCCGAGGGGAATGAACGACAGGCTCATGGAGGGCTCCGGAGGGAAGGGGACAGCCGCTCGCGCAGCTTCGCGGCGACGGCGGGAGGGCAGTACGCGGACACGTCCTCGCCGCGCGTGAGGCGCTCCTTGAGGGCGCTGCTGGACACCTCCGCCAGGTGCGCCTCCGCGGGGAGGAAGAGGGTGGACAGCTCCGGCGCGAGCGCGCGGTTCAGCTGCGCCAGCTCCGTCTCGAACTGCGCATCGGTGGCGCCGCGCACGCCGCGCAGCAGGACGCTGGCGCCAATCTCCCGCGCCAGCTCCACGATGAGCCCTTCGGTGAAGGTGACGGAGACGTTGGGGTGCCGGGCCACGGCCTCACGGAGGAGCCCCATGCGCTCCTCGGCGGTGAGCAGCGTGGACTTCTTCGGGTTGACCGCCACCACCACCACCACGTGGCTGAAGAGGCGCGCCGCCTGTCGCACCACGGACAGGTGTCCCGCCGTGACGGGGTCGAAGCTGCCTGCGTAGAGGGCGATGGTCATTGCGACACCTCTCGGTCCGAGGAAGAAAGAGTCGCCGCGTCCAGCAGCCCCGCCGCCATGCGCTTCACCGTGCCCGCCGCGGAACCCGGGGGGACGAGGCCCGGGGCGCTCGCGGAGAGCACGAAGTACCCCTGGATGGCCGCGAACAGGCCCGCGGCCAGGGGGCGCGCGCGGCGCTTGCCCACCACCGCCGCGACCAGCGCCTCCAGGTGCTCCAGGTCCGCGCGCACCACCTCTTCGTAGGCGACGCGGACCTCCGGCTGCCGGATGGCCTCCGCGCTGATGGTGACCCAGCCCGCCACCGCCGCCACGTCCGCGTCCGGCCCGGTGGCCAGGAACGCGTCCACGAAGGCCTCCACCCGCCCGCGCAGGTCGTCCGCCGCGAGCTTCGCCGCCCGGGTGGCGAAGCGCTGCCGCGCGCGCGAGGCCAGCGAGCGCACCAGGGTCAGGAGGATCTCCTGCTTGTCCTCGAAGTGGTAGTGCACCAGCCCCGCGCTCAGGCCCGCCGCCCGGGCGATCTCCGCCACCGACGCGCCCTCGTAGCCGCGCTCGGCCATGGCCTTGAGCAGCCCGGCGACGATCTGCTCCCTGCGCGCTTCGGTGTTGGAGGGACGAGGCATGGTCGGCTTTGTTTTTAGGTTGTGTGACCAACTTATAAACAGGACCTGCGCGGGCGTCAACCGGACGTGGGTCCGGTGACGCCGTGGAGGGGACTAGAAGGTGAGGACGGACGTCACCTTGTCCGGCCCCAGCCGCTTCGCGCCCTCGAGGAAGTCGAGCGTGATGAGGAAGCAGTAGCCGGCAATCTGCCCGCCCAGCCGGGTGATGAGCCGCCCCGTGGCGTCGGCGGTGCCGCCGGTGGCGAGCACGTCATCCACCACGAGCACGCGCTCGTCCTTGAGGATGGCGTCCTCGTGCATCTCCACGCCGTCCGCGCCGTACTCCAGCGAGTAGCGCTCCACGATGCGCTTGTGGGGGAGCTTGCCGGGCTTGCGCGCCGGGACGAAGCCCGCCTCCAGCGCCAGCGCGATGGGGGCGCCCAGGAGGAAGCCGCGCGACTCCACGCCCACCACCTTGGTGATGTGCTGGCCCCGGAAGGGGGCGGCCATGGCGTTGACCACCCGGCCGAAGAGGCGGGGGTCGGCCAGCATGGGGGTGATGTCCTTGAAGACGATGCCGGGCTTGGGGAAGTCCGGCACGTCGCGCAGGACGGCCTGGAGGTCGGAGACGAGCGTGGGGTCGAGGGACATGGGGAGGCTCCGAAGGGGGACAGCGGCGTTCAGCCCGGTGGACGACACCTGGGGGGACCTGGGACCCAAGCGTACCCGGTCCGGGTGACAGCCGGCCTGGCGAGCCCCCGGACGGGGGGCCCCGGGGCCAACGGCCGGAAAACGGGCGGACTGGGACGGGACCGGGGCATGGCGGACGTTGATGATCTCACAGCTTCGCGCCGCCGGACCGCATCGGCTGGCGGACGCCGTATTTTTTCCCGCGCGCGGGGATCCCCTCACTGTGTTAAGCGAGGCGGTTCCCCCCGACCAAGGAGTCTGGGGCCCTTGCAAGCCGTGCAAACCACCGCTGACACCCGAGACCCTCTCTCCCCCCAGGACGGACTCTGGCTCCGCGCCCTCAAGGCCGAGGTCGAGCCCGCCACGTTCAAGAAAGGCCGCGAGGTGGCTGAAGGCCGCCGCGTCTTCGGCCTCACGCGTGAACCCGAACGCATCCGCGCGCAGGTCGCGGGTCCGTCCGGCGAACGCTATGACGTGGCCCTGATACCGGGAGAGGGGAAGGCCGTTTCCTCCTGCACCTGCCCGGTGTGGAACACCACTGGCCCGCATTGCGAGCACGTGGTCGCCGTGGCACTCATCTACGCGGCCCGCTTCCGGCCGCCGCCCCCGCCGCAAAAGGCCGCACCCCCGCCTCCGCCGCCGGAACCCGAGGACCTGGGTCCGGACGACGAGGTGGAGATCCCCGGAGGCAGCGCGCCGGGAATGGAAGGCGTCAGCCTGCCCGCGCTCGCCAAGGTGGAGAGCTGGCTGGGCCTGTCGTCACTGCCCGACTACGAGTTCCTCTACCGGCTCACCCCCGCCAACACCGGCGCGGGGGGCTCCAACGGCCGCCACTGGGTCGTGGACGTGCGCCGTCAGGACGCGCAGACCAAGGGGCCCGTGCACGTGAAGCGGCTGCTCCAGGCGGGCAGCCGCATCGCGCCCGCGGACGAGCGCATCTTCATGGTGCTGTCGCGCCACGAGCATCGCTACGACTCGCGCATCGTCCTGTCCGACGAGGACCTGTGCGAGGTGCTGGAACTGCTGCGCCAGCGCCGGGTCATCTACCGGGGCACGCCCCTGGTCTACATGGACCAGCCCGTGCGGCCGCAGATCCATCTGGAGTCGCGTCCGGACGGCGCCACCGCGCAGATTGAACTGCTGTTCCCGGACGGCGTGGGCTACCCGCTCAAGGACGTCATCGTGCTCGCGGGCCGGCGCACGTACGTCATCCAGGCGCAGAACCTCCACTCGGTGGAGCCGGACTTCCCGCCGCGCCTGCTGCGCAAGTGGCTGCTGGAACCGACCATGGCCTTCCCGGCCGGACAGCTGGACCGGGTGCTGACGTTCTTCGCCGCGCACCTGCCGCGCTTCCGCATGTCGCTGAAGGCGGACGACATCGAGGTCGACGAGTCGGTGGAGCCGCGCTTCGTCCTCACGCTGGAGGGCGCCGCCGAGCGCGTGAAGGTGCAGCTGGCCGCGAGGTACGGCCAGACGACGGTGGCGGTGTCCCCCACGGCCACGCACCTGGGCTACGCCAGCGGCGTGGGCGAGGACGCGCGCAAGCTGTACCGGCGCCGCGACGAGGTGGAGCGCGCCGCGGGCAAGCTGCTGCTCGACCAGGGCCTGCGGTTCGACCAGGCCACGCAGGCGTTCGACGCGTCGGGTGACGTGGCCCTGGAGTTCTGGGCGCGCGGCCTGGCGGGCCTCCCCGCCGAGTGGGAGCGCTACGGCGTGCAGGCGCCCAAGGTGCGGCTGCGCCCGAAGCTCAAGCCGCGCATCCGCGTGGGCATGAGCGGCGTGCAGTGGTTCGACCTGGACGCGGAGTTCGTCACCGACGACCAGGCCGTGGACCTGGGCGCCGTGCGCATGTGGCTGGACTCCGGCCGCAAGTTCGTCCCGCTGAAGGACGGCTCCTTCGCGGAGGCGGACGTCGCGGAGATCAAGCGCGTGGCGGACCTCCTGGAGGAGGCCGGCGCCATGCCGGGCCGCACCCGCACGCGGCTGCCCTGCACCAGGCGGTGGCGTTGGACCTGCTCGCGGACCTGGGCGAGTTCACCGAGGTGGAGGCCAAGGCCCGCCAGGCCATGCTCGCGCTGCGCGAGTCCGCCGGCGTGCCGAAGGTGGCCGTGCCGGAAGGCCTGCAGGCCACCCTGCGCCACTACCAGGAGGCGGGCCTGTCCTGGCTCTGGTTCCTGCGTCGCCACGGGCTGTCCGGCATCCTCGCGGACGACATGGGTCTGGGAAAGACCATCCAGTCCCTGAGCCTGATGCAGAAGGTGGCCAACGACGAAGGCCGCAAGCCGTCCCTGGTGGTCGCGCCCACGAGCGTGCTCGCCAACTGGGAGCGCGAGGCGGAGCGCTTCACGCCGGGCCTCAAGGCCATGGTGTGGCACGGACAGGACCGCCGCGAGCGCGCGGAGGACCTGAAGGAGATGGACCTGGTGCTCACGTCGTACGCGCTGGTGCGCCGCGACCTGGAGCAGCTGTCCCAGGTGGGCTTCCGCTACGTCATCCTGGACGAGGCGCAGAACATCAAGAACGCGGACAGCGCCACCGCGCAGGCGTGCAAGTCGCTGCCCAGCGAGACGCGCCTCGCGCTCACCGGTACGCCGCTGGAGAACCGGCTGTCGGAGCTCTGGAGCATCTTCGATTTCCTGATGCCCGGCTTCCTGGGCAGCGCGGAGGGCTTCAGCGACCGCTACGAGCAGCCCATCCAGGTGGCCAACGACGCCACCGCGAAGGACCGGCTGCGCCGCCGCATCCAGCCCTTCATCATGCGCCGGCTCAAGACGGAGGTGGCCAAGGACCTGCCGCCGAAGACGGAGAGCGTCGCGTGGTGCGAGATGGAGCCCGGCCAGGCCGCGCTCTACCGCGAGGTGCTGGAGGAGAGCCGCCGCAAGGTGCACGAGTCCATCGAGAAGGTGGGCTTCAAGCGCAGCCGCGTGTCCATCCTCGCGGCGCTCATGCGCCTGCGTCAGGTGTGCTGCGACCCGCGCCTGCTCAAGATGCCGCCCGGCACGCTCCTGCCGTCCAGCGCGAAGCTGGAGCGCTTCATGGAGCTGGTGGCGGACCTGGTGGCGGAAGGCCACCGCGCGCTCGTCTTCAGCCAGTTCACGGAGATGCTGGAGCTCTTGAAGCAGGAGGCGGACAAGAAGGGCCTGCGCTACCTCTACCTGGACGGCCGCACCAAGGACCGCATGGGCAAGGTGGACGAGTACAACCGCCCTGACGGCCCGCCGCTCTTCTTCATCAGCCTCAAGGCGGGCGGCACCGGCTTGAACCTCACCGCCGCGGACTACGTCATCCACTTCGACCCGTGGTGGAACCCCGCGGTGGAGGACCAGGCCACGGACCGTACGCACCGCATCGGCCAGACGCGCGCGGTCATCAGCTACAAGCTGATTACCCGCGGCACGGTGGAGGAGAAGATTTTGAGCCTCCAGCGCCGCAAGCGCGACCTCGCCGCCGGCGTGCTGGGCACGGACGGGGACGACATGGGCCGCAACCTCACCGAACAGGACATCCAGGAGCTGTTCACCGAAATCTGATGCGACCTGTGAGTGGGAGAAGGTTGTGGTGCCAACAGGCCACGCCCTCCCACTCGCCCTCCCACCGTCCGCACGACCCGAACACCTGTGCAGTGTCAGCAAGACCTGCTAGGGTGTTCAGGTGTTGGGGCAGTCGTACGGACCGCGGAGGGCGCTGGTGCTGCTGGGTCTTCGGATTTCGAACGTTGCGGTGATTGAGGAGGTGGAGGTCGCGTTCGGCGCGGGCCTCACCGTCCTCACGGGTGAAACGGGGGCCGGCAAGTCCATTCTCGTGGACGCGCTGGGCCTGCTGCTCGGGGGCAGGGCGGATGCGGACGTCATCCGTGCGGGCTGCGAGGACGCGGCGGTGGAGGGCGTGTTCGCCCGGACGCCGGTGCTGGCCGCGCGCCTGGAGGAACTGGGCCTCCCGGACCTGGGAGAGGAGGTGCTCGTGCGCCGCGTGCTCGGGCGCACCGGGCGCGGAAAGGTCTACGTCAACGGCGCGCTGGTGACGCTGGGCGTGCTGGGGAAGCTCACCCGGGGCGCGGTGGACATCGCGGGCCAGCATGAGCACGTGAGCCTCTTCGACTCCGGGCTGCACCGGGTGCTGCTCGACAAGTACGGCGGCCTGGAGGAAGCGCTGGCCGCGTACGGCCGCGAGTGGGCGAACCTGCGCGAAGTGGACTCCCGCATGGACGCGCTGGGCGGCGACGACGCCAAGGTGCGCGAGCGCGCGGAGTTCCTGCGCTTCCAGCTGGACGAAATCACGCGCCTGGACCCGGAGTCCGGCGAGGACGTGAAGCTGGACGCGGAGCGCCGGCGGCTGGGCAGCGCGCAGAAGCTCAAGCGTCAGGGCGCGGAGGCGGAGCTGCTGGTGGCGGGCGAAGCGCCCTCCGCGGTGGAGATCGTCGGGCGCGCGCTGGGCCTGGTGCACGAGGGCGTCAAGTGCGACGCGACGCTCGCGCCCGTGGCGCAGTCGCTCAGCACCGCGCTGTCGGAGCTGGAGGAGGCCGCGCGCCGGCTCAACCGCTACGTGGAGGGGCTGGAGTCCGACCCCGGGCGGCTGGGCGAGGTGGAGGAGCGGCTGGACGCGCTCAAGCGGCTGTGCCGCAAGCACGGCGTGACGCTGGACGGCGTCCTCAAGAAGCGCGGCGAGCTGGAGACGGAGCTGGGCACGCTGGAGAACCGGCGCGAAATCCTGGAGGAGCTGAACCAGGAGCGCAAACGCGTGGAGGAGCGGGCGCGCAAGGCGGCGCTGGCGCTGTCCCGCGCGCGCAAGGCCTCCGCGGGGGCCTTCTCCCAGCAGGTGCGCGAGGGCCTGGGCGGGCTGGCCATGGGCAAGGCCGCCTTCGAGGTCCGCGTCACCGCCGGGGAGACGCTGCGCCCGGACGGCCTGGACGAGGTGGAGTTCTTCTTCAGCGCCAACCCGGGTGAGCCGGCGCGGCCCCTGGCCAGGGTGGCCTCGGGCGGCGAGGCCAGCCGGCTCTTGCTCGCGCTCAAACGTGCACTGGCGGACAGCGACGCCTGCGGCTGCTACATCCTGGACGAGGCGGACGCGGGCGTGAGCGGCGCCATCGCGGACGTGGTGGGGCGGATGATTCGCGAGGTCAGCTCCCACCGGCAGGTGCTGTGCATCACGCACCTGCCCCAGGTGGCCGCCTACGCGGACGCGCACCTGCTCATCAAGAAGAGCGTGAAGGGCGAGCGCACCGTGTCCCAGGTGCTGCCTCTGGCGGCCGGCGCCGAGCGCACACAGGAGCTGGCGCGCATGATGTCCGGCGTGGAGGTGACGCGCGAGGCGCTGGGCGCGGCGGAGGCGCTGGTGCGCTCGGCCCACCGGGCCACCCCCCGCGCACGCCGCGAATCCGGCCCGGAAGGCAATAGCCCCCGGGGCCGGCTGCGCCGGACGGCCTGAAGTGGCAGCTCAAAAGGTAGGGGTGACCCAGGGGGAGGGGCATGACGCACCGCGAGTTTTCGAGCGCGTCCTTGCCCCCACTAATGGGCTCACATAGCATCCGGCGCGTGTCCAGCACCGCAGGGCAGACCGCGGCCCCCCGCCATAAAGTCATCTCCGCTGGCCTGACGGACGTCGGGCGCAAGCGCAATCACAACGAGGACAGCTTCCTCATTGACGATGAGCTCCAGCTCTACGTCGTGGCGGACGGCATGGGTGGGCACGCGGGTGGTGGTACCGCGTCGCGCATCGCCGTCGAGACCATCGACAAGGAGCTGAGGCGCGCGCGTGAAGGGCGGGACAACCCCTTCGTCAGCGTTCCCAACCTCCAGGAGTCGCCCATTCCGGAAGCGCTCCGGGGCGCGGTGGAGAAGGCCTGTCAGGCCATCTACCTCACCGCCCAGGATGACGCGCGCCTGTCCGGCATGGGCACGACAGTCATCTCCCTGGTGGTCCGCGACGAGCACGCCTTCTTCGCCCACGTGGGCGACAGTCGCGCGTACCTCATCCGCGGGGACCTCATTCAGCAGATCTCCGAGGACCACTCGCTGGTCAACGAGCAGATCAAGGCGGGGATGATCACACCGGAGGAGGCCAAGCACTCCCGGTACAAGAACATCATCACCCGCTCCGTCGGCTTCGAGGAGGAGGTGCAGGTGGACGTCATGGGGCTCGTGTCCGAGCCCGGCGACGTGTTCCTGCTCTGCTCGGACGGCCTCGCGAACATGCTCGAGGACCGGGAGATCCACGACGCCGTCGCGCGCCACCCGAGTCTGGACGAGGTGCCCAAGCACCTCATCGACCTGGCCAACGAGCGCGGCGGCGACGACAACATCAGCGTCATCGTCGTGCGCATGCAGGGCGGGTAGGGCCCGGACGCGGGGCGCGATTGGGGCGCGCCCCGGAGTCTGTTGACCTTGACACTCTTCAAATGCGGATGATAGCTGCCCCAACCTTTTCATCCATTGAGAATCATCAGTGGGTGACGGTGCGGGAGGGGCGGCGGGTGGGGGAGGTGTTGCGAGCGCGGGGAGCGACTTAGCTTCTGGCGCCGGAAGTCCCACGTAGTGAAAGAGATTTCCCCAGGAGTGGTCCGTGGCCAAAAAGTCCTTCACGCTGATGGTCATCCCGGACCACGACGCTCCGGTGAAGCGCTACACCATCCAGCGCTCCTGGCTCGTTCAGGTGGGCATGGGCCTGATGCTGGTGGCGGGCCTGGGCGCCGGTGCGAGCATCCACTACCTCCAGGTGGCGGCGGACGCGTCGGAGAACCGCATCCTGCGCGAGGAGAACCTCACGCTGCGCTCGCAGCTGAAGTCGGTGCGTGAGCGCATCGAGCACATCGGTTCCACGCTGGACCGCGTGGAGCGCTTCGACCAGAAGCTGCGCGCGGTGACGCTGCTGTCGGATCCGCAGCGCAACCTGGCCATGGGCCCCACGGAGCCGGAGGCCGGCACCGCGGTGCCCGCGACGGACACGCAGTTCACGCAGCTGACCACCACGGACACGCCCAAGATGATGCTGGGCCGGTTGGATCGGCTGTCCGCGGAGGCCACCCGCCAGGAGCTGAGCCTCCAGGACCTGCAGGCCTACTTCCAGGACCAGAAGTCGCTCCTGGCCTCCACGCCGTCGGTGTGGCCGGCGCGCGGCTGGGTGACCAGCGATTTCGGTCAGCGCCTGGACCCGTACACGGCGGACCGCGTGACGCACGCGGGCCTGGACATCGCGGCGCCGCACGGCAAGGAAGTCACCGCGCCGTCGGACGGCACGGTGGTGTTCGCGGGGCTGGAGGGCGGGTACGGCAACGTGCTCGTCATCGACCACGGCTACGGCATCAAGACGCGCTACGGCCACCTGTCCAAGATTCTCGTGAAGGCCGGGGACCGGGTGAAGCGCGGCTCGCCCATCGCGGCGGTGGGCAACACGGGCCGCTCCACCGGCCCGCACCTGCACTACGAGGTGCGCGTGAACGGCGTGCCGCAGAACCCGCGCAAGTTCATCCTGGAAGAGTAACGCTCAGGTTCCTTCCGGCTCCGGGAGGAACGCGTCCAGGCGCAGGCGCCGCCGCTGCAGGCCGTGCGTCCGCCCGGTGCGCTCCATGATGTAGGCCCGCTCCACCTCCGCCCACAGGAGCGGCCCCAGCACCTGCCAGTGCGACGGCTGGTGCACCGTCAGCTCCAGCAGCGCCACGGTGAAGCCCGGCACGTCGGTGTCGGAAGCTCCCGGGGGCAGCGCGGGGCGCAGGTCCTCCGCCAGCCTCGCGCGCGTCCCTTGCGCGCTGTCCTCGCGCACGGTGAGCTGGGACGTGGGCAGCAGCAGCACCGCGAAGCCATCCGGCTGGAAGCGCACGATGCGCGCGCCCGGGTACTGCGCGGCCAGCGACGCGACGGTGGCCTTCAGCAGCGCGTCCCCGGCGGGGAAGCCGAAGCGCGCGTTGAAGTGGATCATCTCCTTCACGTCCACCATCACCGCGCCCACGCGCCAGCCGTCGTGGTGCGCGTGCGTGGACAGGTCGAACTCCTCCTTGAGGAGCGTGCCCTGGGTGAGCGCCAGCACGTGCAGGGCCCCGGTGGCGTCCGGCTGGCCTCGCCGGCGCTGCTCGGCGGCGATGAGCTCCTGGGCGGCGGCCTGAGGCGCCTCCTGGGCGTGCCCGGGACGCGCGGCCCGGGGGTGGAGGGCGACGAGGGCGGTGGCGGTGGCGTCGTCGATTGCGTAGGGCATCGTGCCCGCGTGTGTAGCGCGGACCGGCCGCGGGCGCAGGAAAGCTTCTCCCCGCGCCCGCCTGGTCGCGCTCAGCGCATCCGGTGCGCCGTGACGGTCACCTCGTCCCGGTCATGGTAGAGCTGCCGGACGGTGAGGCCCTCCCAGCCCCCGTCCTCCACGAGCGTCTGGCGGACGCGCAGGAGCAGCGGGTTCTTGTCCTTCATGGGCAGCTTGATGTTGGCCACCAGGTTGCGCGCCCAGCGGCGCCGGCCCCACTTGGCCAGCAGCTGCGCCACCTCCAGGGGCCGCCACGCCATGTCGCAGAAGAGCCAGTCCGCGGGCTCCTCCGGGGCGTAGGCGAAGGCGCTCTCCTGCACGTGCTGGACGCGCGGGTTCCTGGCCAGCTCCGGCATCAGCTTCGCCGGGTCCACCGCCACCACCCGCGCCCCGCGCGCCACCAGCCGCTGCGTCCAGCGCCCGGCGCCGCGCCCAGGTCCACGCAGACG
>NZ_JBKGHJ010000429.1:0-7296 GCF_046520365.1 Corallococcus sp. 4LFB | reverse complement strand
GCCACCGCGGCGCGCTCGTCCGCGTCACGCGCGTGCTCCGCCAGCCGCCGCGTCAGCGCCTCCTCCCGCGCGCGGCCTCCGAGTGGAAGCGCCGGTGGCTGTCGTTGCCCAGGATGATGGTGTGCGCCAGGTGCGCGTACTGGTCCCGCACCGCCGTGGCCAGCTCGCGCGCCTCCCGCGCCCGGCCGCCCGCCTCGCGCAGCGCATGCGTGCCGTCGTGGATGTCCGACAGCCGGCCGAGCGCATAGCCCGACGCCGCCGCGAACAGCGCCACCAGCGCGCCGAACGCGAGCAACACCCTGCGGGTCGTGGTGCCGGAGACAGGTCCCATGGGAAGCCCTCTTATACGGCGCGGCCCCGGTCCCGCGCCCGGCCCATGTCCTTGCGTGGACCGCCGTGCCGCATTCCCCTTGCGCCCCTCCCCTCCAGCCGAGCATGACTCGCAAGAGGAGGCACGGGCCCATCTTCTGAAGACACCCGTTGCCGGGAACCACTCATGGCGATGCGCTTCAAGAACCTGGATGGCAGCGGACCGCAGGCCTTCACCCGCGTCTTCAAGTGGGCCGTCACGGACAAGCTCCTGGGCAAGCGCCGCGGTTCGCCCGCGCGCGCCGTCGTGCCGCACGTGGAGCCGGACCTGGCCGTGCTCGCCACCCCGCCCGCCCCGGGCGAGGGCGCCCGGCTGACCTGGCTGGGCCACGCGAGCTGGCTGGTGCAGCTGGACGGCGTGTCGCTGCTCATCGACCCGGTGCTGCGCGACGCCATCAACGTCATCATCCGCCGCAACGTGCCGCCCGGCGTGCCGGTGGAGAAGCTGCCGCGCATCGACGCGAGCCTCGTGTCCCACAACCACTACGACCACCTGGACCTGCCCACGCTCAAGCAGGTGGGCGCCCGCGTCATCACCGGCCTGGGCCACGCGCCGGTGTTCCAGGGCCAGGGCCTGTCCTTCCAGGAGCTGGACTGGTGGGAGTCCACGCAGGTGGGGCCCGTGCGCGTGCACTACGTGCCGTCGCAGCACTGGAGCCGCCGCGGCCTCAACGACGCCAACGAGATGCTCTGGGGCGGCTTCGTGGTGGAGGGCTCCAGCGCGAGCGTCTACCACTCCGGCGACACCGCCTACTTCCAGGGCTTCAAGGAGATTGGCGCCCGGTTCCCCAAGCTGGACGCGGCGCTGCTGCCCATTGGCGCCTACGACCCCGCGTGGTTCATGCGGCTGCAGCACATGAACCCGGAGGAGGCCGTGCAGGCCTTCGAGGACCTGGGCGCCATGGCCTTCTTCGCCATGCACTGGGGCACGTTCAAGCTGACGGACGAGCCGCTCGACGAGCCCCCCGCCCGCCTGGACGCCGAGTGGCTGCGCCGGGGCTGGCCGCGCGACCGCGTGCACGTGTTGCCCGTGGGTGGCACACACACCGTGCGGCACGGTTGAGCGCTGGCGGGGCTTGTGGTCTCAAGCGGGCATGCTCCTGCCCACCCTCGCCGCCCTGGTCCTCACGCAGGCTCCCCCACCCCCTCTCACCACCCTGTCCGAGCAGAGCGGCTGGAAGCGCACCGGCCGCTACGCGGAAGCAGAGCGCCTGTGCCGCGCCTTCCCCAAGGCGTTCCCCGGCAAGGCCCGCTGCGACACGCTGGGCACCACGCCCGAGGGCCGCCCCATGGTGGCGCTCGTCGTCAGCCAGGACGGCACGCTCACCGCGGACGCCGCGCGCAGGAGGGGGCGGCCCGTCGTCTTCTTCCAGGGCGGCATCCACGCGGGCGAAATCGACGGCAAGGACGCCGGCTACTGGCTCCTGCGCGACGCGCTCCAGAACCGGGCGGCCGCGCCGGACCTGCTCAAGGGCGTCACCGCCGTCTTCGTGCCCGTCTTCAACGTGGACGGCCATGAGCGCTTCAACCCCAACCACCGCCCCAACCAGGTGGGCCCGGAGGAGATGGGCTTCCGCGTCACCGGCCAGAACCTCAACCTCAACCGGGACTACGTGAAGGCGGACGCGCCGGAGATGGTGCTGCTGCTCAAGTACCTCAACGCGTGGGACCCGCTGGTCTACGTGGACCTGCACGTCACCGACGGCGCGAAGTTCGAACCCGACGTGTCCGTGGGCCTGGAGCCGCAGAAGTCCGGCCCGCCCGCGCTGCGCGAATTGGGCACGAAGCTGGTGGACGAGCTCTTCACCGGCCTCACCGCGCAAGGCCACCAGCCGCTGCGCTTCTACCCGTCCTTCCTGAAGGATGACGACCCCACCAGCGGCTTCGCCTACGGCGTCCCCCCGCCGCGCTTCAGCCACGCCTTCTGGTCCGTGCACCACCGCTTCGGCGTGCTCGTGGAGACGCACTCCTGGAAGAACTACGCGCAGCGCGTGAAGGCCACCCGCGACGTGCTGGAGGGCCTCTTGCGGCTCGTGGCCCGCGACGGCGCCGCGCTCCAGGCCGCCGTGAAGGCGGAGGACCAGAAGGCCGTGGCCGGGCAGGTGCGGCAGGTGGTGCTCGGCTGGGAGAGCGCGCCCAAGCGGGAGACGCTCGAGTTCAAGGGCTACGCCTACGAGCGCGGCCCGTCGGACATCTCCGGCCAGCCGCACATCCGCTACGACGACACGAAGCCCCAGACGTGGAAGGTGCCGTACGCGCCGGACATCCAGCCCGCCCTCACCGTGACGCTGCCCGCGGGCGGCTACCTGGTGTCCGCCGCGCACGCCGCGTGGGTCGCGCCGAAGCTGGCCGCGCACGGCATCGCGTTCCAGCGCCTCCCCCGCGCGGTGCCCGCCGCGAAGGTGGAGTCGTTCCGCTCCAGGGACTTCGAGTTCCAGGCGCGCTCCAACGAGGGCCACCAGGGCCTCACCGCCAGGGGCGAGTGGAAGCCGGACACGCAGGACCTGCCCGCGGGGACGCTCTGGGTGCCGGTGGCGCAGAAGAACGTGCAGCTGGTGGCGCACCTCTTCGAGCCCGCGGGGCCGGACTCGCTCCTGGCGTGGGGCTTCTTCAACGCCCACTTCGAGCAGAAGGAATACATCGAGGACTACGTGCTGGAGCCCTGGGCCCGGGAGCTGCTGGCGAAGGACGCGGGCGTGAAGGCCGCCTTCCAGGAGCGCCTGAAGGACCCGGCCTTCGCCAGGGACCCGCGCGCCCGCCTGCGCTTCTTCGCCGAGCGCCACCCGGCCTGGGACGAGCGCCTGGGCCTCTACCCCGTGTACCGCGCCGCCAGCGCGCCGCCGGGCCTGGCGCCGGTGAAGTGACGCAGGCAAGAAGAAGCCCCCGGCCCGCTTCCCCTTGAAGGGGCGTCGCGGAGCGGGGGCTTCGGAATCACCGCCGCGCTCCCGGTCCATGAGGCACCGGGAGCGCGTCTTCATTGCGGCCTAGCCGATGGGCTTCTCGCAGGCGCACGCGCTGACGTTGCACTGGAAGCCCGGCGCGCAGCCGCCGCAGTCCGGCTGGCAGACGCAGGCGCACAGGCCCGGGTCGCGCCGAAGCCGGTGCCGCAGTTGAGCGCGCCCGTGTCGCAGACGCAGCCGCAGGCGTTGGCGTCGAACTTGTAACCCGCCGCGCAGGTCGCGGACTGCACGCAGCTGCACGAGCAGGCGTCCGTGTTGCACGTCTCGAAGGTGCCGCACGTGCCGCCGCAGTCCTGCGCGCAGGTGAAGTCACACACCGCGCGGTCGGTGTTGCACACCTGGCCCGGGGGCGCCGTGCCACCGCAGTCCGCCGGGCACTCGCACTTGTCCGTCGTGCGGTTGCAGACGAGCTTGCCGTCGCAGTAGTCCGGGTCGTTCGGGTTGTAGTACTGCGTGTCGGACGCGCACGGCGGCGGGCTGCCGTCCGGCTTGGCGGTGCGGTCGATCCAGTAGCGGTACGACACCGCCGCCTGCGTCACACCGGACTCCTTCGGACGGCACGCGCCGTAGAAGGACACGGTGCGGTTGATGCCGTCCACGTCGAAGCCGTGGGTGCGGCTGCGCGGCAGGTCCCCGATGCTGGGGCACAGGGAGGCATCCGCCACCTCCGCCACCGCCACCTTCATCGAGGCGCCAATCGGCGGCTTGAGCGTCTTGTAGCCCACGGACGCGATGACGCTGTCCACGATGGCGTTGATGGTGTTGGTGATGGAGGTGTCGTCCCGGATGCTGCCGGACACGCCGCTCGTGGCCTGGATGACGTCCAGGTGGCGCGGGTTCGTGTTGTCCTCGTCCTTGTTGCACCGGGCGCCGTCCGGCGGGCAGATGATGCCGTGCAGCTGGATGGGGGCGTTGACCGGGTTCTTCGTCGAGCCCGCCACGCTGCCGGTGTTGAGGAAGTACGCCGTGTAGTCCGCCACGCTGCTGGAGGACTGGTCACGCGTGTCCGTGAGGACCACCACCACCACCTTCGCGCCCGGACGGATGCGCGTCGCCGCGGTGCCGCCCGTCGCGGTCAGGTCGTTGATGGCCTTGCGCGCCGCCTCCAGCGAGCGCTCGGAGCCGTCACCGCCCAGGCCCACCCAGCACTCCTTGTTGCTGGCGCAGGTGGTGTTGGGCAGCGTCGTGGTGCCGTTGACCGCGCACATCTTGGACGTGGTGTTGCACGTCGCGTTCTGGGTCAGCCACGCCTTGAACTGGTCGATGTTCTGCGTGAACGCGCGCAGCACGCCGTTGTTGGGACCGTTGCCCGTGTACGCGGTGGTGACCATGCCCAGGCGCCAGTCCAGCGTGGCGTTGGCCAGCTTGTTGGCCACCGCCGCCGCCGCGCCGGCGAGGAAGGTCTGCGACGACGCCATGGAGCCGGAGTCATCCACCACGAAGAGGAAGTCCACCACCGCGGTGTTGCCGGTGAAGACCTCGCACTGCACCGCGTCCGCGTCGCCGAACTGCGCCAGCGCGGAGCCGCCCGCCGTGTCCGCCATCGTGAAGAGGCTGCCCGACTCGTTGTAGCGGGCCGCCGGCGTGATGGCGAGCACCACCACCACGCTCCCGTTGGAGCGGTGCACGTACTGCGCTTGAATCTTGAACGGGCCGGTGACGCCCGTGGCGCCGGTGAAGGCACCGGCGCTGGTGGGCGCCAGCTGCCGCGCCAGCGCGTTGGTGAACGCCTTCAGCTCCGTCGTGCCGGTGACCGCGTAGCGGGCGACCGCCGCGGGGAAGCCGTCCCAGGTGGTGAACGTCTGCGTGAACTCCACGTCCGCGGGCGCCAGCAGCGCCGCGCCGGTGCGGATGCCCGACTCGTCACCCGCGGGCGTGGTGGAGGAGCCCACCTGGCCGCGCTTGTACGCGATGAACGTCACCTGCTTCGTGTCGTCCCAGCCCATCACGCCCACGGTCTGGCCGTTGGCCGTGAGGTTGACCAGGTTGGCGCTCTTGAAGGTGTTGGGCAGCGCGAGCCGCATGTCCGCGCCGCTGTCCTCCTTGAACGTCACCGTGCGCAGGTTCTGCACGCTGCACGCCTTGCCGGCGGGCGTGGTGGCCGCGCCGTCCTTGGGGTCCAGCGGGTTCAGTTCGCCCGGGTCCACGCGGCCGTTCTGGTTGGAGTCCTCCGCGCCGTCGGGGATGCCGTCGCCGTCGGAGTCCGCCTTGTTGGGGTCCGTCTTCGTCGAGGGGTCCGCGTCGCCCGCGTAGCCGCAGTTGTTGCGCGGGGCCGCCGCCGTGGTCACGCCGCGCTCCACGCCGTCGAGCAGGCCGTCGCCGTCGGTGTCCGGGTTGGTGGGGTCCGACTCACCGGGGTCCACCTGGCCGTTGGAGTTGGGGTCCTCGCCGAGGAAGCCGTCGCGGCCGGCGCCGTCCTGGAGCCCGTCGCAGTCGGTGTCCGTCAGGCGCGGGTCCGTCTCACCGGGCTCCACGCGGCCGTTCTTGTTCGTGTCCTCCACGCCGTCCGCCACGCCGTCGCCGTCCGTGTCGGCCTTGTTCTTGTTGGTGCCGGTGGCGTCCTCCACCGAGTCCGGGATGCCGTCGAAGTCCGCGTCGGGCACGGCCGCGGCGCAGTCCGCCACGCGCGGGTTCGTCTCACCCGGATCGAACTGGCCGTTCTTGTTCACGTCCTCGGCGCCGTCCGCGCAGGTGTCGCCGTCCGTGTCGGGCTTGAGCGGATCCGTGGTGGTCTGCTTCTCCAGGCCGTCCGGCAGGCCGTCGCCGTCGCTGTCGCGCAGGCGCGGATCCGTCTCACCGGGGCTCACCGAGCCGTTCTTGTTCGCGTCCTCCACGCCGTCCGCCAGGCCGTCACCGTCGGAGTCCGCGGTGTTGGGGTCCGTCTCCGTGAGGTCGCGCTTGCCGTTGCGGTTGGCGTCCTCCAGGCCGTCCGGCAGCCCGTCCTCGTCCGTGTCCGCCTTCACCGGCGAGGTGCGCGTCGCGGGGTCCAGATCCGGGTAGAAGGAGCACGCGGGATTCACACTCGCGGTGCGGCCCACCTCCACGCCGTCGCGGATGCCGTCGCCGTCGCTGTCGCGCAGCCCGGGGTTCGTCTTCAGGCCACCGGTGTAGACCGTGGAGAACTCCTCCTGGTCCGACAGGCCGTCGCAGTCCGAGTCCTTCGTCGCGTTGGTCGGATCATAAGGGTCCGTCGCGACTTCGCCGGGGTCGGGGTCGGGGTCGACGATGACGCCCGCGTCCTCGACGTAGCCGGCGTCGAAGCCGGCGTCGAAGCCCGCGTCGTTGCCACCGGGGCCTCCGTCGGAGGTGGGGTTGGGGTCAGTGCCAGGGCCGGGGTCGGGGTCGCTGCCGCCACAACCCGCCACGAGCGTGGCGGCAAGCAGCGTGCCCGAGAAGAGTCGGATCCAATTGCGCATACGGGGTCTGCACTCCGGGAAGGGGGGTTACGGAGAACACCAGGCAGCATAGAGGGCCGCGCGTCCGATTCCGATGTAGGTACGCCCCCGGGCCGAGGTCGCATCACGATTCGTAAACTCGGCGTCCAACGCTGTCGCCTGTTTCCGACTGCACTGTCTTTACGGGGGCCAGGAGGGCTCGGTTATCTTCCGCTTCGTGCCTGTCTTCGGTCTTGCGGCGGTATGGGGGGGAGCGGCTTCGCCTGAGAAGGCGGCAGCCGTGGTGGAGGGCCTGGGCGCGCTCATGCCGTCCGCGCAGTCCATGCAGTTGGTGGTGGCGTTTCGCGACGAGGCCGGCGCGCTGGAGGTGAAGGTCGACGTGCCCGGCTATCCGCGCGCGGCGGTGGAGCGGCTGGGCGAGGAGGTGCGCAGGAGCGGCGGCACGTTCGTGGAGCTGTGGCGGCTGCCCAAGGCGGAGCGGGACGCGCTGCGCTCGCGCACGCTGGCGGGCGGCACGTCGTTCTCCGGCGCCGAGCGCACGCAGGCCGCGCAGGAGCTGCGGCAGCACCTGG
>NZ_JBKGHJ010000428.1:0-7298 GCF_046520365.1 Corallococcus sp. 4LFB | reverse complement strand
GACGCCGCGGACCTGTCGGTGGGCACGGCGCAGGCGGCGGAGCGGCTGCTGGTGCGGGCCTTCGGCGCGGATCCGGCCTGGGGCGCCCAGTGGCTGGGCACCTTCCTCAAGGAGCGCGGGCGCATCCAGGACGCGGGGCTGGGGCACCGGTTGACGGACGACGAGGTGCGCCGGGCCGCGCCCTCTCTCCTGACGCTGGCGAAGGTCTGGGCGGAGCGCGAGCGCGGCGGTCCCCTGCTCCAGCTCGCGGCCAGCCTGGGCAAGCGCGCGGCGCTGGTGCCCGGCCTGTCGGACTGGCTCGTCTCCGTGCGCGACGCCACGCCCGACAACCGGCTGGCGCTGGCGCTGACGGCGTGGCTGTCGAAGGAGGACCGGCCGCGCTTCGAGGCGACGCTCGCGGGCACCCTGCGGCGCTGGCGGGACCGGGGCTGGGACGACGAGGTGGTGGCGCTGGCGGTGGCCGAGAAGCGCGGCCTTCCCCTGCACCGGGAGCTGGTGGAGGAGCTGGAGCGGGTGGCGCTGCGGCTGGGCAAGCCGTCCAGCAACGCGCTGTGGGTGCTGCGCTACCGCGCGGTGAAGGACTTCGAGCGGATGCTGCCCGCACTGCTCAAGCGGGACGAGAGCGCCATCGCCATCCCGGTGGTGCGCGAGTACCTGCACCGGCGGAGGCAGGACCTGCTGGGGCCATACCTCCACGCGCCGGTCATCACCGGCCAGTTCGCCACGGGGGCGACGCACTGGCTCCTCCCGTTCGACTCGGGGTTCTTCCGGTGGAACGTGGAGCAGAACCGGGCGTATTCGCGCGCGCTCGCGAGGCTGTGCGAGGACCCGGAGCGGGACACGCCCACGCTGCTGGCGGCGGTGACCCGGATGGCCGTGCTGGACTGGGCGCCGATGGACGCGCTCCTGGCGCTGGCGGGCGACAAGCGGCCCGCGGTGCAGGAGCGGGCCCTGCGGGTGATGGCGCGGTGCGACCAGGGCCAGGGCGTGCCCACGCTGCTGGGGGCCCTGGAGGATTCGCGCGCGCGCATCGCCATCTACGGGCTGCGCCGCGCGTTCAACGGCATGCCCGTCACGCGGGTGCTGTCGCTGCTCGCGGAGGTGCCGCTGACCAAGGTCACGGTGGCCAAGGAGGTGGTGCGCCTCTTGGGTGAGCTGCGCTCGGACGCGGGCTACGCGCGGCTGCTGGAGCTGGACGCGAAGCCCCTGCACCGCGACGTGCGCATCGCGCTCCTGCGTGCGCTGTGGGACCACCTGGACCGCGAGCCCACGTGGGAGGTGTTCGAGCGCGCCGTCACCGGAGAGGACGCCATCATGGCGGCGCGCGTGGGCGACATCCCGGCGGACCGGCTGACGGAGGCGCTGGATGCGCGGCTGTCCGCGCTGCTCGCGAAGGTGCTGGCGCGGCCGGAGCCGGATGCGCGCATCGACCTGCTGCGGCGCGCGGCATGGCTCCAGGTGAAGGACCGGGAGCGGGTGTTCCTCTCCGCCTGCGGCGCGCGGCTGGCCTCGCCCTATGACGACGAGGTGCGCGCGGCGATGGGCGCGCTGGTGTACCGGGCCGACGAGCGCGACGTGCCCTGATGGAGCGGATGCTGGCGGCGGTGGTGGAGGACCGGCGCGCGCTGAGCGTGGCGATGGACGCGCTGCTCCAGCCCCGGGAGCGGATGCGGCCCGTGCCCCTGCACACGGTGCAGGGACTGGTGACGGGGCTGCTCACGAAGGACCCGTGCCTAGCGACGCTGCGCGTGCGCTGCGCGGTGGTGGCCCTGGAACCCGAGGCCTTCGCGAGCCACCTGGACGTGATGGGGCAGGAGGGGTGGCTCCACGCGGACGCGCTGATGGCGGCCCAGGTGGCGGTGTCGAACCTGCCGGTGGACATGATGCAAGTGGTGGGCGGGCGCCTGGCGTGGAGCCCCAGCCCGGAGGCGCGACGCGTGGCCCTGCACTGCCTGGTGCGCGACGCGGCGGACGGACGTGGCTGGACGGAGGAGCGGCTGGCGATGCTCGCCGAGTTCCAGCGCGATGCGTCACCGCTGGTGGCCGGCGCCGCGCAGTTCGTGTTCCCGCCCCGGGAGATGGTGAAGGCGCCGAAGGACGCATAGGCCCCGGAGGCCCTGCTGCCCACCTCCCGCCCGACGCGGTCCCAGCCGGTCCGACTGTCGGACCGGGTTCAGCCACCTGGCGGGAGCGGAGTCCCTCAAGCCCTACGCCGGGTGACAAGGCCGCCATCGGTCCGACTGTCGGACCGGTTTCCGCAGTGCGAGTGGGCAGGCCCCCCCCGGCCATGGCGGGTGTCTCAACCGGTCCGACTGTCGGACCAGTTCAAGACGGCGCGAGCGCCCTCCCACGCCGTGGTCGTTCCCACTGGTCCGACTGTCGGACCGATTCAAGCTGCCCGGACGGCGCGAGCACCCTCCCCCAAGCGTGGTCGTCCCAACGGGTCCGACTGTCCGACAGGTTTCTGCTGCTCGGGTGGGCGGGCCCCAGCCACGACGGCAGTCCCAACGGGTCCGATTGTCGGACCGGTTCGTGCGATGCGCCGCCGACAGGGCTCAGGCCTGGCCTGGATGTGACGCATCGCGACGAGGCCGTCGTCCTGGGTCCTTGAGGCTCAGTTCAGCGAGCGCACCGGGGCCATCCAGGAGGCGCCCCGGTCCGCGTCGTTCGCGTACTGCTCCAGCTGCACGGCGCGGTGGGCCACGGTGTGCTCGGCCAGGACCCTTGCGCGGGCGCGCATGCCCAGCTGGCGCCGGTCCGCTTCCGGCATCGCGAGCAGGTAGCGCAGCACGTCCCGCTCCGTGCGGGCGACCATCACCTCCTCGCCCAGCGCGAAGACGTCCTCCAGGCCCGGCCAGGGGTCGCAGATCAGCGCCGCCCCACGGGCCGCAGCCTCGAACAGGTTCGCGCCCGGCGTGTGCTCCGCCTGGGAGAGCGCCAGCGTGAAGCGCTGCGCACCGAGGAAGCCCGCGTGCTCCCCTGGCGACGACACGGGATGCCTCGCCACGTTGGCGGGCCAGGCGTCATCCACCGCGGACAACATCCCCGCGAGGACGAAGCGCCCTTCGGGCCAGCCGCGCGCGGCGCCGAGCAACCACTGCCTCAGCAGCCCCCGCCGCTCCGCCGACAACGGCCCCAGGTGCCCCAGGTCCCAGCGCGTCCTGCCGCTTCCGGGCGCGAAGTGCTCCGCGTCCACACCGGGCAGGAACACGCGCGCACGGGCCACGCCCCACTCGCGCTCCAGCTGCCGGGGCACCGGGCCTCCACTTGAACAGAGATAGAGCCGGTAGCCCGCGAACAGCTCCGGCGTCATGCAGCCGGGGTCCTCGCGCAGGGCATGCCGCGCCAGCGTCCGGGGCGTGTCCCGGTCCCAGAAGACGGTGAGCCCGCCGGCCGTGTTCGTGGCCCAGCGGCTCACGTCCGCGACCTGCGGCACGTCCGCGTCCACCAGCACCAGGTCCGCGCGGCGCACCCGCGAATGGAAGCGCGCGTGGAGGTCCGCGAGGTCCTGATACGCCGCGACGGTGGATGACGCTTCGGACCACACGCCGGGCATCGTGCGCTCCAGCAGGAGGACCGCGTGTCCGCGCCGCCGGAGCGCCTTCGCGAGCTGCCTCGGAGCCGTGCCCGCTTGCGCCTCGGCGGCGGGCCGGCACACCGGGCCCAGGAAGACAATGTCCATCCACTCGGGCCTCCTCACGCCCCCTGCCCGGCGGAGGGAGGAGCTCCCGCGCGCGGCGAGCCCAGGGCTATCGCGACCCGGCTCGGACGGACAAGCAGCCGTGCGCCAGGCCGCGTGAACTCCTCAACGGCGCGGCCAGCGTTCAGCCCGCGCGTGCCGCGAGGACGTCCGCGAGTGGACCGTGCCCCTGCCCCGGAAGCCCAGGGGCCCACGTCCGCGTCGCGGCTACTTCGTCGCGGGCTCGGCCTTGATGGGGGGCGTGTTCCCCGCCGGGGCCGCCGAGGGCTTCGCGGCGGCGCCCTTGCGCAGCGGACACGCGACGATGGCGCCCGTGGGGTCGATGGCGTCCTTGCCCTCGTCCACCTTGAGCACCTTGCGGTCCTCGCCCACGACGAACGTGTAGCGCTTGGACACCGTCAACACCGGCATCTTCACGTCGTACGCGCCCACGACCTTGCCGTCCGGATCCGGGATGAACGCGAAGGGCGCCTTCAGCTCCGTCTTGAAGCGCGTCAGCGTCTCCGCGTCGTCCGTGGAGAAGGCCAGCACCTGGCCCTGCACCTGCTCGATGTCCTTGTAGCGGTCACGGTACGCGGTCAGCTCCTTCGTGCAGCCGCTGGTGAACGCCTTGGGGAAGAAGGCCACGATGACCGGCCCCTTCTTCACCATCTCCGACAGCGTGTAGGTCGTCCCCGCGGTGTCCTTCACCGTGAAGTCCGGGGCGGTTTCACCCACCTGGGGAATCGCTGCGCTGAGCCATCCGACGACGAGCAGGGAGTTGAGCATGCCCGGGACTTAACGGGCCCCGGACAGCGCGACAAGCTCCAGGCGCTACGACGAGGCCATCCGCGCCCACACCGCGGCGGCGGCCTCGCGCGACTGCTCGGCCACCACCGTGGGGTTCACCGACAGGGGCCTGCGCGCCCAGACGCGCCACACGCCGTCCACCATGACCGCCTCCACGTGGCGGCTGCCCAGCCCGTGCACCACGTGCCACGCCAGCGTCTCCGCCGTCAGCGGCGTGGGCGACAGGTAGTCCAGCACCAGCAGGTCCGCGAGCGCGCCCTCGCGCATGGGGCCGATGGCCGCCTCGAACACCTGCGACGCCAGCCGGTGGCCGTTGGCCAGGTAGCGCAGCACGTCGATGGGCTGCCCCGCCTCGCGCGAGCGCAGGTACGCCGCCTGCGCCTCCGCGAACAGGTCCGGCGACGTGCCATCCGTGCCCAGCGACGCGCGCGCCCCGAACTTGAGCGCGGGCGCGTAGCCCACCTCCAGGCCCTGGTTGGAGCGCGGCGTGTGCAGCAGCCACGTCCCCGTGGCCAGCACCTGCGCCAGGTCCGCCCACGCCAGGTGGCCCGCGTGCGCCGCCATGGCGCGGGGCGACAGGAGGTTGCTGGTGAGCAGCCGGGTCACCGGCGGATTGCCGTGGCGCTCGGTGGACAGCCGCTCGTCCAGCGGATCCTCCGCGAGCGGGAAGTGCAGCCCGGTGCCGGTGGTGTTGAGCGCCTCGCCCAGGCCCTGGAGCGCGTCGTCGCCCAGCGTGAAGCAGGGGCCCGCGCCCACCTGTCCGCGGAAGCGGCCCCGGGCCTTGCGCGCGAAGCTGACCGTCTCCTCCAGGCCCTCCTCGCGGCCCACCGCGCCCATGCGGTCCGTCACCGCGTAGGACAGCACGCCGCGCACGCCCACCTCATGGAGGCCGCGCGCCGAGCGGAGCAGCGAGCCCGTCACCGCCCTGGGCGAGGCGTGCAAATCAAACAGGGTGGTGGTGCCGCACTGGATGGACTCCAGGCCGCCGGCCGTGGCGGCCACCTGCACCGCGTCCAGGTCCAGCGCGTTCTCGAAGGGCCAGCGCACCTGCTCCAGCAGGGCCTGGTAGGACGACGGCGGCGGGTGGACCAGGCCGCGCGACAGCACGCTCGCGAGCCGGTGGTGGGCGTTGACGAGCCCCGGGAAGACGAGCTTGCCGGACAGCGCGACCACCTCGTCGTCGGGGCCGGGCGAAAGGTCCTCGCTCCGCGCCACGATGCGCTCACCTTCGATGCGCAGGTCCACCCGCTCCACGGACGCGGGCTCCAGTTCGACGACGAAACCACCCTTGAGGACGGTGCCCAACATCCCTCCCTGCATCCGCGACGGTTCGCGAGGTTCGTGAAGGCGCCCCCCTCCCCTTAGGGGTCACGCGTGAGGGGGGGAGGTTAGCACTCCCGCCCCGTCCTCCGTCATCGGGTCCACACATCCCTGCACCCACACCCATCGTCCCGCCCCCTCCAACACGGAGGGCATGCCCGGCGCGTCGGGTGGGAGGGATGGGGGCAGGCAGGCAGGCGGCCCGTCAGGACGTTGGGCGCCGGGGGCGCGGGCCCGTAGACTGCCGCCACCTTGGTGTCGGAACCCGGCGTTTCGTGGGCAGGCCGCTACCGCTTGAGCGCGCGCATCGCGACGGGCGGCATGGCGGAGGTGTATCTGGCGCGCACCATCACCCCGGAGGGGCAGCGCGGCCCGGCCGTGGCGGTGAAGCGGCTGATGCCGCACCTGGTCGCGGACCGGCGCATCGTGCAGATGTTCCTCAACGAGGCGCGCATCACCGCGCAGGTGCGCCACCCGCACGTGGTGTCCATCCTGGAGCTGGGCATGGAGGGCGCGGAGCCCTTCATCGCCATGGAGCTCCTGGAGGGGCGCTCGTTCGCGGAGGTGCGGCAGGAGGCCGCCGAGCGCGGCCAGCGCGTGCCCCTGGGCATCACCCTGCGCGTGCTGGTGGACGCGTGCCGCGGGCTGGACGCCGCGCACCGCGCCGTGGACGAGGCGGGCCGGCCGCTGAAAATCGTCCACCGCGACTTCACGCCGGACAACATCCACGTCGGCGTGAACGGCGTGGTGAAGGTCATCGACTTCGGCATCGCGAAGGCGGACGCGCTGGGGGCGGGGACGGAGCCCGGGACGCTGAAGGGGAAGTTCTTCTACATGTCGCCGGAGATGATCGCCGGCCGCAGCGTGGACCACCGCGCGGACCTGTTCGCCGCGGGGGTGATGCTCTACGAGCAGCTGTGCGGCCGGCGGCCCTTCACCGGCATGTCCACCGACGAGGTGCTCACGCGCATCTCCGAAGGCAGGCCGAAGCCGCCCACCGCGTTCGACCCGTCGGTGCCGCAGGCGCTGGAGGCGGTGTGCCTGATGGCGCTCGCCAGGGACCCGGAGTCGCGCTTCGACAGCCTGCAGACGTTCATCGCCGCCATCGAGCTGCTGGGCGGGCCCGCGGAGGTCGCCGCGCCGGAGCAGGTGGCCGCGTACCTGGACACGCTGTTCCCGCCGGACAGCGACCCCAAGCGGCTGGCGCTGCGCCAGGCGAGGCTCGCGGATCCGTCCAACTCGGGCGCGGAGGGTGCGCAGGCCGTGGACGTGCTGCCGCCGTTCGGGGTGCAGGTGTCCCGGCCTGGCCCGCGCCACCTCCCGCGGGCGCGGTTCCGTCCGGCGCCCGTCCCCTGCCGCCCGTGGGCACCCACACCGTGTCGCTGCGCGCCCGGCCCGTGACGGCTGGAGGCTCGCCCCCGGGTCGCGCGAACGGGCCCGTGGTGTCCGGAGGCTCCAACGACGGGCCCGCCGGTGCGGTGCCCCCTGG
>NZ_JBKGHJ010000427.1:0-7308 GCF_046520365.1 Corallococcus sp. 4LFB | reverse complement strand
CGCATCCGGACCCGGAGCGGCCGGCGGCTGCGCCAGGGCGGCGCCTTGCGCGAACGCGAGCGCAGGCACCGCGGCGACGAGGAGCGCGATGGAACGGAAGGGTCGCATAGGAAGGGGTCAGAAGGAGAAGGTGTAGCCGAGGTCGAACTGCACCAGGTGCGTGAGGCCCGGGCTGCCCGCGGGCTCGCCGGTGGCCTTGCCGGCCTCCCAGTCGTCGCGCAGCAGGTTCACGCGGTAGCTGTCCTTGAAGATCCAGTCGCGCAGCTCCAGCCGCACGCCGTGCTGCTCCTTGATGAAGAAGCGGAAGCCCAGCGCGGCGGACACCACCGGCGCCACGCGCGACTCCTTCACCCAGTAGTTCTCCGTGGCGCTGCCCCGGTCCGTCACGTCCGTGCGGTTGTCACAGACGCCCGCGGCCCGGTCCACCACCTGGGTGCACTGGATGACCGACTGGCGCTTCAAGTTGGTGAGGCCGCCACCCGCCCAGAGGTACGTCTGGAAGTGCACCGGGATGTCCGCGACGAGGGAGATCTTCCCGTAGATGGGAGCCCACCGCGCGCCGACGACGCCGTGCAGCCCCATCCGCCACATGTCCTCCAGCTCGTCCGTGACGCGCTTGTCCTCGCGGTCCAGGAAGGACTCGGAGATGGAGCGCGCCAGGCCCGTGTGGCGGCTGGCGGCGTAGCCCGCGCGGGCTTCCAGCGCGAACGTGTCGAAGAGGTTGTAGGCCAGCCCGACGTCGAAGAAGTAGTGCGCCGTCAGGTGCGTCTGCACTGGCAGGCCCACGGACAGGGACAGCTCCGGATGGCCCGCGGGCGTGTAGAGCCGGTTGCGGACGACCGCCGTGTCCAGGACGCCGTCTTCCTGTGCGGCGGCGCCGAGCGCCGTCAGCGAGAGGCTCAGCGCGGCGAAGACGCGAAGCGTGCGTGCTTTCATATCTCCTGCCCGGCCCGGGGGTGGGCCGTTGGGTGATCCGGAGGGCAGCCCGTCTGCTTGGACGGCGAGGCTCCGGCGTGGGACAGCCATGTGAGCACGGCGCCCCTTCACCGCAAGCGGATCCCAGCGGCAGTCGGTAAAGTTTTCGCCCTTTGGCCCCAGGGCGACCAGCACTCAACGTTTCCACGGGGATGCGAGCCCTCCGGCCCCATCCACACCGCGAAGGAGCACGCGCGCACGCACGCGCATGCAGCGCATGCCGGAAACGACGAACGCCCCGCCCGGGACCCGAAGGTGCCGGAAGCGGGGCGTCGGACGGGGCGCGGTGAAGCGCCCCGGCGTCAGCGGCTGCGAACTACCGCGCGGCCTTGTGCTGCGCGCGCATGGCCACCTTGATGGAGGGACGCACGATGACGATGCCGTCGTTGTGGCCGGCGACCGCGCCCTTCACGAGCACGAGGCCCTTCTCCACGTCCACGTCCACCACGGTCAGGTTCTGCGTGGTGACGCGATCGACGCCGTAGTGACCCGGCATCTTCTTGTTCGGGTACGTACGGCCCGGCGTCTTACGCTGACCGATGGCGCCCGGGTGACGCTGATACTCGTGCGTACCGTGGGTCTTGGTCTGCGAACCCTTGAAGCTCCAGCGGCGCATGACGCCGGAGAAGCCGCGACCCTTGGTGATGCCGGTGACGTCCACCAGCTCGCCCTTGGCGAACATGTCCGCCTTGATGGCGTCGCCCACGTTGAAGCCCGCGGCCTCCTCGGCCGTGACGCGGAACTCACGCAGGTGGCGGCGCGGCGTGGCGCTGGCCTTCTTGAAGAAGCCGAGCTGCGGCTTGTTCAGGATCTTCTCGCGAATCGCGCCGAAGCCCACGGTCACCGCGGAGTACTGATCCTTCTCCGGGGTGCGCTTGCCGACCACCAGACAGGTGTTGACGTCGATGACCGTCACCGGAACGAGGTTGCCCTCGTCGTTGAACACCTGGGTCATGCCGATCTTCTTGCCAATCAGACCCTTCACGTCGTCCTCACAGCGAGCGCCCGTGGCGCTGAAAGCCCAATGAAATCAATGAACTGGCCTACACGCGTCCCCGCGGCCGCCAGGAAGCGGCGCAAGATAGCAAACACGTCCCCTACGTCAAGCACCAAGGGTGGGCGTCCCCCTCACTGCGCGACATCCAACCGCGGGTAGTAGGAGTCGAGCTGCTTATCCGCGATGCGCTGGGCATACACCTCTTCGCCGAGGAGGAACAGGGCTTGATCCAGATAATCTTCCGCGCCCTTGATCTCCTCCTCCTTGGCGGCGATGGCCTGGTCGAGCTCCGCCATCCGGGCGTCGTGCTCCCGCTTCTGCTCCGCGGCGGCGTCCTCCAGCTCGATCAGGCGCTTGTGCGCCAGGATGCCCGCCCCGCCGGGCTGACCGGGGGTGGGCGTGAGGGCGGTGGCCAGCTGGGCCTCCCAGTCCTCGACCTCGCGGGCCAGGCGCATCTGGGCGATGCGGTTCTTCTTCAGGTTCTGCCGGGCGGCGTCCAGCTTCAGCGGATCCTGGGTGGTCATCTCCAGGTCCGCGAGCTTCGCCTCCAGCTTCTTGAGCCCCGCGATGGCGTAGCGCAGGTCGGCGCGGCGCGTGTCCAGCGTCTTGCGCAGCCCCTTCACCTTGCCCTCCACCGCCGTCACGGCCTTCTTGAACCGGCCGGTGATCTCCTTCTGGGCGGCGCACTCGTCCTCGTGCTGCGCCAGCAAGTCCTGATAGGCCACGTCCTCGTCGTTCATCTCCGCTTCCAGCGCCGCCAGCTCATCCCGGCGCGCCTCCAGCACCTCTTCGGCGCGGTAGACGCGTTCCATGGAGCGGGGGCAGTTCGGCTTGCCCGGGAGGACGTCCCGGGCCAGGTCGCCGAGCTGGAAGATGAGATCGTTGTAGCTCTCCTTCGCCATGGGCGGAGTCATACGCCCAAGTCGCCAGGACTGTCACCGGCCGAGCGCGCCCGAAGAGCGCCCGGCCCGGTCACCCTCCCTCAGGAGTCCGCGGGGGCCGCGACGGCCTGGGACTCGCCCCGCCGCACCGCCGCCAGGGCGCCTTCCGCCAGGGCGAGCAGCTCCCGGGCGCGGTCCTGCTCCTCGGTGCGGTTGAGCTCGCACACCCACGCGGACGACAGGTCCGCGTGCTGGCGCGCCATCTCCGCGGTGGTCTCGTAGCGCGCGGCCGACGCGCGGGCGAAGGCCCCTCGCGGCGCAGCTCCAGCACCGTGTCGGGGTCCAGATCGATCTCCTCTGGAGGCACCGGCAGCGGCCCGCGTCCCAGCGCCGCCAGACGGGCCAGCAGCCGGGACGCATGGGCGCGGCAGAACGCGGCCAGGACCATCAGGCGCGCCCGGACCCGCGCATCGTTCATGCGCTCCGCCAGCCCCGTCATGCGACGAGCTGACACCACTTCCGCCTCCCACGCGGCGGCCAGTGCAGCGGCCAACCGGGTATGCCTCGCACCCATCAGCGTCCCTCCCCCACCCTCGTCAGACGCAAGCTAGGAACGCTGCTGGGGCAATTCAACCGACCGCACGGGCAACCATCCAATAAAGCCCCACCCCCGCGAGGCAGATGGATGACAGGCGCACAACCTTCGAGTGCAACCGGGGCCTGCGCTGGACGATGCGCAGCACGGGGACCAGGAAGGCCACCACCACCGCCTGCCCCACCTCCACGCCCAGGTTGAAGCCCACGAGCGCCGACACCCCGGAGGCCCCCAGGCCGTAGCCGCCGAGCACGCTCGCGAAGCCCAGCCCGTGCACCAGGCCGAACAGGAAGGTGAGCCCCGCGCGGTGTCCATGCCGGCGCAAGAGCAGGTTCTCCAGCGCCATGTAGAGGATGGAGGCGGCGATCGCGGCCTCGGCCCACCGCGTGCCCCGCGCGCTCAGCGTCAGGAGCCCCAGCGCGGTGACGGCCAGCGTGAGCGAGTGCGCCAGCGTGAAGGACGTCACCAGCAGGAGGATCCGCCGCAACGAGCCGCCCACCAGCAATACGGCGAAGAGGAACAGGAGATGATCCGCGCCCGCCAGGATGTGGCGGATGCCCTCGCCCACCCAGCCGGCGAAGCCGTCCACCGCCGCGGGCGCGACCTCCACCTCATGGGCGTGCACGGCGGCCGGCCCCAGCAGGACCAGGGCCAGCAACACCACCCGGGCTGCAGGGAACGGCTTCATCGCGCGAGCGAGCCTGCCCTCCGCGCGCCCGCGCGTCCACTCCGGCATGCTCCGGCCGGGCCTGCCTACTCGCGCACGAACTCCAGGTGCACCTGCTGGCGGCCGGAGAGCCCGCCGTGGTGCGCGCCGCAGCGCGGACAGACCATGGGCTGATCCCACTCCCACGACGCCTGCACCTCTTCCCCGCAGCAGACCATGGGGAGCGTGCGCAGCAGCTCCTCGTCCGGAGGCAGCGGCCGGGGCAGCGGCTCCGGCGCCACCGACACGAAGGTGGGCCGCGGGTTCTGCGACAGCGTGCGCTGCACGTACGCCAGCTGCTCGTACCGCACGTGGTTCGCCCACGCGCGCGCCATCTGCTCCACGTGCGCGGACTGCTCCGGCGTGAGCCACGCGTCCGGCAGCGCGCGGTGGCCGCAGTACAGGCAGTGCCACGCGGGCAGCTCCTCCGCCGTGTACGCCTCGTGGAGGTTCTCGAAGGGGAAGTAGCCCGCGAGCAGCCGCTGCAGCATCCCCGCGTCGTGGCGGCTGGGCCGCGTCTTGAAGGAGCGCTGGCAGCGGGGACATTCGCGCCGCACGAAGCCCGCCTTGTCCCGCGGCAGCTCCAGCCACGCCATGTCCAGCCGCTGCGGGTTCACGCCAGCCCCCGCCGGCGGCCCAGCGACGCGACGCCCAGCACGAACGCGATGAGCGAGAACACCAGGAGGAGGTGCACCCACTGCCCCTCCGTCGAACCGGTGATCAACCCCATCACCCACAACACCAGCAAGATGATGCCCATGGTCCAGTACACGCCACGCCTCCCGCCACACGAAGGTCCATGAATCAGACCGGGCGCAAGCTAGGAACGCGGAGGCAGCGCGGCAACAGGTGGAGCTTTCTGCAGGGTCAGGTTGGGAAACATACTTCCCAGGCCGGGCATTTTTTCCGGCCGCCGTGAGCCCCGCCGGACCTGTTTCAGGCCCCCCTCTTAAGGATCCGTGAGGCAGCGCGCGCACGCCACGTACGCTGGCACGTTGCCTGCTTAGCCGCTGGGTGTGGGCGAGTCAGCGGGCGCGGGGAGTCGGGGCGCCAGGGGAGGGCGAGATGCGGGGTTGGACGGTGGCGGTGGCGATGGCGGCGGCGGTGGTGCTGGTGGGGACGAACGCGGTGGCTTTCCCGGTGCAGGTGCCGGTGGGTGCGCAGGGTGAGGCGCCGGACGTCGTGGCCCTGCGGGCGCAGCTGGCGGAGAAGGAAGCACAGCTGAAGGCGGCGCTGGCCCGTCTGCATCAATACGAGGACGAGGCGGACTACCTCCGCGCGGAGCAGCTGGGCGTGGCCGAGGCCGTGCGCGCCTCCGGGCTCCCCGAGCGCCAGCAGCGCCGGCTGGCGGTCGCCATCGTCCGGGAGGCGGAGCGCAACAACCTGGATCCGCTGCTGGTGGTGGCGCTGATCCGCTGCGAGTCCTCCTTCAACAACTACGCGGTGTCCGGGGTGGGCGCCATGGGCCTCATGCAGGTGATGCCGGACACGGGCAGGTACCTGGCGGAGAAGTCCGGCTACAAGCTGGGCCGCCACACCAACCTCTTCGACTTCGAGACGAACGTGAACCTGGGCACGGCCTACCTGGCGGACCTGATCAGCCGCTTCGGCTCCGTGGAGAGCGCGCTCGTCGCCTACAACGCGGGCCCCGGGCTGGCCAAGCGCATCCTGGCCAAGAAGGCGAACCGGGTGAAGTTCATGGCCGGCTACCCCGCCAAGGTCGTGAAGGAGTTCCGCAAGCTGAAGGCCCAGCAGGAGCGCGCCATCAGCCTGCGTGCCGGACAGACGACAACCGACCGCAAGGGTTGACCGCTGCGTGACATGCGCTTCGCCCGGTCGCCAACACTCCTGCCGAAGTTGCAAGCCCGCCACTGACTGAATCTTCCGGGAGGGTGCAGTGTTGGATCCGGCTGTGCACCCCCACCACGCGTGGGGCCCCCCCGGGCCCTCCGTGGCCCGGAACGTGCCTCAGTCGCCAATTCACCATCGCAGGCGGCACACACGTGCACACCTCAGCGGGAGCGCGCAACATGACGGGGCTTCAGATTCATCAGGAAGAGGCGGCGGGCCGGATCACCCTGCGCCTGGAAGGAACGCTGGACGGCCGCACGGCCCAGGAGCTGAGCAACTCGCTCCAGGCGCTGAGCCAGAGCGAGGTCGTCCTGGATTTCGCGCACCTGCGGGAGTTCAAGGACAGCGCGGTGGGCATCCTGACCCACGGCCTGAAGGACAGCGCCGTGCAGCTGCGCGGGCTGGCCACGCACCACGAGCGGATGTTCCGCTACTTCGGAGTGCTGTCCTCGCCGGCGACGCACCGGGCGTACTACACGCCCGAGGACATCCTGTCCGCCTGAGTCACGGGTAGGGCCCTCCGGGCCGCGTGCATCCCCGGAAAGCAGTGGTCCGCGCCCCCAGGGCAGGCGGCCATCCGGCGTGGAACACGGACGACCTGGAGGGGTGCCGGCTTGCGGTCGCCTGGGCTACAGTCCGCGCCCAGGATGACCCAGCCCGCTCGCGTCCTCGGTCCAGTTCCCTCCCCTGCCACCGCACGCGCGGTGATGGAGCGGCTCGCCGCCCAGCTTGGCCGCGCCGTGCAGGGCAAGCCCGAGGAGGTCCGGCGCGTCGTCACCTGCGTGGTGGCCGGCGGGCACCTGCTGCTGGAGGACATGCCCGGCGTGGGCAAGACGACGCTGGCGGAGGCCCTGGCCCGCGCGTGCGCCCTGTCGTTCGCCCGCATCCAGTTCACCGCGGACCTGCTGCCGGCGGACATCCTGGGCGCGCAGGTGTTCCACGCGCAGACGTCCACCTTCTCCTTCCGCCCCGGGCCGCTGTTCCGGCAGCTGGTGCTGGCGGACGAGCTCAACCGCGCCCCGCCGCGCACCCAGTCCGCCCTCCTGGAGGGCATGGCCCAGGGGCAGGTGTCGCTGGACGGGCAGACGCACCCCTTGCCCTCGCCCTTCACCGTGGTGGCCACCCAGAACCCGGTGGACTTCTCCGGCACCTATCCCCTGCCGGACTCGCAGCTGGATCGCTTCCTCGTGCGCCTGTCGCTGGGCCACCCGGCGCCGGACGTGGAGGCGCGCCTGCTCACCACGCGCGGCGCGGCGTCCCCGCTGCCGTCGGTGGAGGCGGTGACGGGGGCCGGAGGAGCTCG
>NZ_JBKGHJ010000426.1:0-7335 GCF_046520365.1 Corallococcus sp. 4LFB | reverse complement strand
CGGACCGGCTGGCGGCGGAGCTGCGCGCCGAACCGCGTGACGCGGTGGTGGCCCTGCGCGGCCGTCAGCGCTGGGTCCAGACCTTCGAGCCCGTGCGCCTGGAGGCGGCCGGCGCGCAGGTGCTGCGCGACGGCGGCGCGTACCTCATCACCGACGGCCTCACCGGCATTGGCCACGCGCTGGCGTCCGAGCTGGCCACCGTGCACCACGCGAAGCTGACCCTGGTGGAGACGGCGGACTTCCCCAGCCGCGGCCAGTGGACGGCGTGGGTGGAGAAGCACGGCGTGCAGGACGCGGTGTCCCGCCGCATCCAGCGCGCGCTGGCCCTGGAGCGCACCGGCGTGGAGATGCTGGTGCTGCCCGCGGCCCTCACGGACGTGGAGTCCATGCGCGGCGTGGTGGAGACGGCGGTGGCGCGCTTCGGCCGCATCGACGGCGTCATCCACGCGGCGGGCGGCATGCAGGGCGCCACGCTGGGCACCATCGCGGAGACCGGCCCGGAGGAGTGCGCCTGGCACTTCCGCCCGCAGGTGCACGGCGTGCGGGTGCTGGCCGAGGTCCTCCCCAAGCAAGGCCCCGCGTTCTGCCTCCTCGTGTCGTCGCTGTCGTCCGTGCTGGGCGGCCTGGGACAGGTGGCGCAGGCCTCCGCCAGCGCCTTCATGGACGCCTTCGCCGAAGGCGGCACGGAGGGGTTCGCCTACCCGTGGCTGAGCGTGGACTGGGACGCGTGGCAGTTCGCGGACGCGCAGGCCATGGCGGAGCTGTCCCCCACGCTGGCCCAGTTCGCCATCCAGCCCGCGGAGGGCCTGGAGGCGCTGCGCCGCGCGCTGTCTCACGGTGAGGGCCAGCTGGCCGTCTCCACGGGCAGCCTGGCCGCGCGTCAGCGCCAGGGCCCGCGCGCCGCGAAGGCGGAGAAGGGCAAGAAGGACGCGGCGAAGGGCAACAAGCACGGGCGGCCGTCCATCCTCACGCCCTACGCCGCGCCGCGCACGGAGCTGGAGAAGACCGTCGCGGGCATCTGGGAGCAGGTGCTGGGCATCGACGGCATCGGCATCAACGACAACTTCTTCGAGCTGGGGGGCCACTCGCTCTTGGCCACGCAGCTGCGCAACCACATCCACGCGGTGCTGAAGGTGGACCTGTCGCTGCGCGGCCTCTTCGAGACGCCCACCGTGGCCGGCGTCGCCGGGCGCGTGGAGCAGGAGCTGAGCAAGCGCGCGGCCTCCACGGAGAAGCCCATCGCGGAGCGCCTGCGCACCGCGTTCCCCACCGAGCGCCCCGCCCTGCTCACCGAGTACCTGCGCCACCACATCTCCGAGGGCCTGCGCATCCCGTTGGACAAGCTGCCCGCCGACGGCAGCCTCAAGGGCTACGACCTGCACGCGCTGGGCGCGGAGCTGGAGTACGACCTGCGGCAGGACTTCAAGTTCCAGCTCTACCCGCACGAGGTGCAGGCGCACCCGTCCATCCCGGAGCTGTCCAAGTACCTCCTCGTGGAGATGGACCGCCTGCAGGACCCGCAGCGCTTCGCGGAGAACAAGCCGCTGTCCGCGTACCCGCTCAAGCCCTACCGCGCCCAGGTGTCCGGCGCGCAGCGCACCAACACGGCGAAGAAGAACCCGCCCATGGTGTTCGTGCACTCCAGCCCGCGCGCGGGCTCCACGCTGTTCCGCGTGATGCTCGCGGGACACCCCCGGCTGTTCTGCCCGCCGGAAGTGAACCTGCTCTTCTTCGAGGGCATGCGCGAGTGGCGCGAGAACATCGGCTTCGGCTCCGAGATGGAGTGGACCACGGGCGGCCTGCTGTGGGCGCTCATGGAGCTGGAGAAGCTGGACTCGCCCGCCGGCGCCGCGCTGGTGGACCGGCTGGTCGCGGAGGACCTCTCCGCGCAGGACGTCTACCGCCGCCTCCAGGAGAAGTCCGCGCCCCGGCTGCTCGTGGACAAGACGCCCACGTACGCCATGGACGTGGAGACGCTGGAGCGCGCGGAGCGGATGTTCGAGGGCAACAAGTACATCTACCTCTACCGCCACCCGCTCCCGGTGATGGAGTCCATCCTCCGGATGCGCTTCGACCGCCTCTTCGCCGCCGGCCTCTTCGGCGACGCGGACGTGGACCCCTACGTGGTGGCGGAGACGGTGTGGGCGCTGTCCAACCGGAACCTCCTCAACTTCTTCGACGGCATCGGCCGTGAGCGCTGCCACTGGGTCCGCTACGAGGACCTGGTCGCGGACCCGACGAAGGTGATGACCGGCGTGGCCCACTTCCTGGGGCTCGAGTTCGACGAGCGCATGGTCCAGCCGTACGACGGCAAGAAGGACCGCATGATGGGCGGCCTGGGCGACCCCAACATCCTCCAGCACCAGGGCATCGAGAAGAAGATGGGCGAGTCCTGGAAGCGCATCAAGTGGCCCCGCGCCTTCGACGCCTCCACGCACGCCGTGATTGAGCGGCTGGGCTATTCCGTGGAGGGCGCCACGCCCGCGCCGGCCCCGGTGGCCGCGCAGGGGGTGACGCCCGCCGCGAAGCAGAAGGTGTCCGCGGCGGAGGCGGAGAAGCTGCTGGAGAACATGGACCAGCTCTCCGACGAGCAGGTGGCGGAGCTGCTCGCGGTGCTGGAAGACGCGGGCGGCGGTGACGGTGGTGGCAGCAGCAGCAGCGAGGACGCGGCCTGAACATGACGCCCGAAGAGAAGCGAGCACGCCTTGCCCAGCTCCTGAAGGACAAGTCGCGCCCCGCCGCGAAGCAAGCGCCCCTGTCCTTCGCGCAGGAGCGGATGTGGTTCCTGGACAAGTGGAGCCCCGGCAGCGCGGCGTTCCACATGCCCACCGCGGTGCGCCTGACGGGCACCGTGGACACGGACGCGCTCGGCCGCGCCCTGGCCCTGCTGGTGGAGCGGCACGACACGCTGCGCACCACCTTCCAGGAGCGCGAGGGCGGCGCCGTGCAGCTCATCGCCTCCACGGGCGAGGTGCCGCTGGAGGTGATGGACCTCCAGGGCCTGCCGGTGTCCGAGCGCGACGCGGAGGCGCAGCGGCGCGTGGTGGCGCTCGCGCAGCAGCCCTTCAGCCTGGAGCAGGGGCCGCTGCTGCGCGCGGTGCTGATGCTCCTGGGCAACGGCGAGCAGGTGCTGCTGGTGGATCAGCACCACATCGTCTCCGACGGCTGGTCCATGGGCGTGCTCGTGCACGAGCTGGCGGTGCTCTACCGCGCGTGCCTGGAGGGCCAGCCCTCGCCGCTGAAAGCCCTGCCCTTGCAGTACGCGGACTGGGCGGTGTGGCAGAAGGACTGGCTCCAGGGCGCGGAGCTGGAGCGCCAGCTCACCTACTGGAAGAACCGCCTCAACCCGCACGCCCTGCTGGAGCTGCCCCAGGACAAGCCGCGCCCGGCGCTGATGAGCTCCAAGGGCGAGCGGCAGGTGATGCACCTGTCCCCCGCCCTCACCCAGGCCCTCAAGGCGCTGGGCCAGCGCGAGGGCCGCACGCTGTTCGTGACGCTGCTGTCCGCGTTCAACGTGCTCTTGTCGCGCTACACCGGGCAGGACGACATCGTGGTGGGCACGCCCATCGCGGGCCGTCCGCGCGCGGAGGTGGAAGGACTCATCGGCCTGTTCGTGAACATGCTGGCGCTGCGCTCGGACCTGTCCGGCAAGCCCACGTTCAAGGAGCTCTTGCGCCGCGTGCACGAGTCCACGCTGGACGCGTACGCGCACCAGGACATCCCCTTCGAGCGGCTGGTGGACGCGCTCAAGCCGGAGCGGCACCTCAGCCACTCGCCCATCTTCCAGGTGATGTTCGTCCTGCAGAACGCGCCCATGCCGGCCCTGGAGGCCCCGGGCCTGCTGATGGAGGCGAAGCCGGTGGACACCGGCACGACGAAGTACGACCTGTCCCTCCTGCTGGTGGACCTGCCGCAGGGCCTGCGCGTCACCGCCGAGTACAGCACCGACCTCTTCGAGCGCTCCACGGCGGAGCGCCTGCTGGGCCACTACCTCACGCTGCTGGAGGGCATCGTCGCGCAGCCGGACCTGCCCATCTCCCGCCTGCCGCTGCTGCCCTCCGCCGAGCAGCAGCGCGTGATGAAGGACTGGAACGACACCGCCGTCGCGCACCCGAAGGAAGCGACGCTCACGTCGCTCCTCGCCGCGCAGGTGGAGCGCACGCCGGACGCCGTCGCCCTGGAGTTCGAGGGCAGCCGCCTCACCTACCGGGAGCTGGACGCCCGCGCGAACCAGCTGGCGCACGCGCTGCGCAAGCACGGCGTGGGGCCGGAAGTGCGCGTGGGCCTGTGCGTGGAGCGGTCGCTGGAGATGGTGGTGGGCCTGCTGGGCACGCTGAAGGCGGGCGGCGCGTACGTGCCGCTGGACCCGGGCTACCCGCAGGAGCGCCTGGGCTGGATGCTGGAGGACGCGCGTCCGCCGGTGCTGCTGGTGCAGGAGCGGCTGCTGTCGCGGCTGCCGGCGTCGGACGCGAAGGTGGTGAAGCTGGACACGGGCTGGGAGGAGATTGCCCGCGAGCCCACCACCGCGCCCGCGCCTGGCGCGACGCCGGACTCGCTGGCGTACATCATCTTCACGTCCGGCAGCACGGGCCGCCCCAAGGGCGCGATGAACGCGCACGGCCCGGTGGTGAACCGCCTGCTGTGGATGCAGTCCGCCTACCGGCTCACGCCGGACGACGTGGTGCTCCAGAAGACGCCGTTCAGCTTCGACGTGTCCGTCTGGGAGTTCTTCTGGCCGCTGATGACGGGCGCGAAGCTGGTGGTCGCGAAGCCCGGCGGGCACCAGGATCCGGGCTACCTCAAGGCGCTGATTGCCTCCGCGTCCGTCACCACGCTGCACTTCGTGCCCTCCATGCTCCAGGCCTTCCTGGACGAGCCGGGCGTGGCGGAGTGCACGTCGCTGAAGCGCGTGGTGTGCAGCGGTGAGGCGCTGCCCCTGGAGCTGAAGGAGCTGTGCCTGCGCACACTGCCCGGCGCGGGGCTGCACAACCTCTACGGCCCCACCGAGGCCGCGGTGGACGTGACGTTCCACGCGTGCAAGGCCCACGACGGCCGCCGCTCCGTGCCCATTGGCCGGCCGGTGGACAACACGCAAATCCGCATCCTGGACGCGGAGCTCCAGCCGGTGCCGCAGGGCGCGGCGGGCGAGCTGTACATCGGCGGCGTGCAGGTGGGGCGCGGCTACCTCGCGCGGCCCTCGCTCACGGCGGAGCGCTTCCTCCCCGACCCCTACGCGACGGTGCCGGGCGCGCGCATGTACCGCACGGGCGACGTGGCGCGGTGGCTGCCGGACGGCGAGCTTGAATACCTGGGCCGCGCGGACTTCCAGGTGAAGCTCCGCGGCCTGCGCATCGAGCTGGGCGAGATTGAGTCGTCGCTGGAGAAGCACCCCACGGTGCGCCAGGCGGTGGTGCTCGCGCGCGAGGACCGGCCGGGCCAGAAGCGGCTGGTGGCCTACGTCACCGGCAAGGACGCGAAGCCGGAGGCCGGGGCGCTGCGCGCCTTCCTGCTGGAGCGGCTGCCCGAGTACATGGTCCCGTCCAACGTCGTGGTGCTGGAGCGCATGCCGCTCAGCCCCAACGGCAAGGCGGACCGCAAGGCGCTGCCCGCGCCGGAGGCCGGTGGCGCGGATCCCGCGCGCCCCTTCGCGGCGCCGGGGACGGCCATCGAGCAGCAGATCGCCCAGACGTGGAAGGACCTGCTCCACGTGGAGCGGGTGGGCCTGGACGACCCCTTCTTCGAGCTGGGTGGCAATTCGCTGCTCGCCCTCCAGCTCCACCGCCGGCTGACGGCGGAGCTGGGCGTGACGCTGGCGCTCACGGACCTCTTCCAGTACCCCACCGTGCGGGCACTGGCGGCGCGGCTGTCGCGCCGGGAGGACACGCCCTCGGAGGACGCGGCGCAGGCGGGCCGCTCCCGTGCCGAGGCGCGACGCACGGTCAACCGCCGCGCGGGAGCCTCGCGCGGTCGGGTGGAAACGGATGGAGACGCGGATGAGTGACGCAGTGGGTGGTGGCGAGGAGCGCATCGCGATCGTCGGCCTGGCCGGCCGCTTCCCGGGTGCGAAGACGCTGGAGGGCTTCTGGGAGATGCTCCGGCGCGGCGGCGACGCGCGCCGCGTGCCCACGGACGCGGAGCTGGACGACGCGGGCGTTCCCCAGGCCCTGCGCGCCCATCCGCAGTGGGTGCGCTCCAGCTACGTGCTGGAGGGCGCGACGGAGTTCGACGCGGGCCTCTTCGGCTACAGCCCGCGCGAGGCGGAGCTGATGGACCCCCAGCAGCGCATCTTCATGGAGTGCGCGTGGGAGTCGCTGGACAACGCCGGCTATGACCCGCTCCGCTTCAAGGGCGCGGTGGCCGTCTACGCGAGCGTGAGCTTGAGTTCGTACCTGCTGCGCGCGCTGATGCGGCAGCCGGACCTGATGGACGCGGCCGGTTCGTTCGGCGTGATGCTGGCCAACGACAAGGACTACGTGGCGACGCGCGTGTCCCACCGGCTGGGCCTGCGCGGCCCCGCGGCGACGGTGCAGACGGCGTGCTCCAGCTCGCTGGTGGCGCTCCACCTGGCGTGCCAGAGCCTGCTCTCCGGTGAGAGCGACATGGCGCTCGCGGGCGGCTCCTCCGTGTCCTTCCCGCAGACGGCGGGCTACCTCTACCAGGAGGGGATGATCTTCTCGCCGGACGGCTACTGCCGCGCGTTCGACGCGAAGGCCAACGGCACCGTGCGCGGCGCGGGCGCGGCGGTGGTGGTGCTCAAGCGGCTGTCGGACGCGCTGAAGGACGGCGACACGATTCACGGCGTCCTGCTGGGCACGGCGGTGAACAACGACGGCGCGGGCAAGGTGGGCTTCACCGCGCCCAGCGTGGAGGGCCAGGCCGCGGTCATCGCGGAGGCGCTCGCCATCTCCGGCGTCACGCCGGACGACATCCAGTACGTGGAGGCCCACGCGACGGGCACCCCGCTGGGCGACCCGATAGAGGTGGCCGCGCTCAACCAGGCCTTCGGCGGCAAGGAGACGGGCCAGAAGCGCGTGGCGCTGGGCTCGCTCAAGGCGGCCATTGGCCACCTGGACGCGGCGGCCGGCATCGCAGGCGTGGTGAAGACGGTGCTCGCCATGGAGCACGGCGAGATTCCCGCGAGCCCCCACTTCCAGCAGCCCAACCCCGTCATCGACTTCGACGCGGGCCCCTTCTTCGTGCCCTCGCAGCCCCGGCCGTGGACCTCCCCGAACGGGCCGCGCCGCGCGGGCGTGAGCGCCTTCGGCATCGGCGGCACCAACACGCACGTCATCCTGGAGGAGGCGCCCAAGGCCGCCGCCCCCGCGCCGTCGCGCC
>NZ_JBKGHJ010000425.1:0-7362 GCF_046520365.1 Corallococcus sp. 4LFB | reverse complement strand
GGTGCGCAGGCGCGGGGACAGCCGGCGCAGCTGGGCGCGCAGGGCTTCGCGCAGCACGGCCTCCTCGCGCTCCGCGAGCGCGACGCGGCGGCGGAAGAGGTTGAGGTCGCCCTCCAGCGCGCGCACGCGGCGGCGGGAGAAGGCGGCCATGTCCTCCATCAGCTCCATGCCTTCCAGCACGGAGAGCTTCTTCGCCTCCACCAGCGCGAGCGTGGCGCGCTGCGCGGCCAGCTTCTCACGGATGGCCGCGCGCTCCGCCTCCTCGTCCTGCTGGGCGAACGCGGCGGTCGCGCCCAGGAGCACCATGAGCCAGACCAGCCGTCTCATACGCGCAGGAAGCGCCCCACCGCGACGAAGCTGCCGCCCAGGCCCAGCGCGCAGCCGGCCACCAGCAGCTCCAGCGCGGTGCGCGGCTCCACCCACGGCGCGGCCACGCCCGGTCCCAGGAGGAACGCGAACAGCGACCCCAGCGTGGGCCCCAGCAGCCGGCCGAACAGCCACAGCCCGCCCACCGCCACCAGCGCGCCCAGCAGGCCCTGCAGCAGCCCCTCCAGGAGGAACGGCGCCTTCACGAAGCGGTCCGTGGCGCCCACCAGCTTCTGGATTTCAATCTCCTCGCGCCGCGAATAGATGGCCAGTTGCAGCGTCGCCGCCACGATGACGATGGTCGTCCCCAGCACCACCACCAGCGCCACCAGCGCCCCGAAGCTCAGCGCCCGGGCGATGGCGGACAGCCGCTCCACCGCGGCCTCGCCGTAGTCCACGCCGGTGACGCCGGGCAGCGCGCGCAGCTCCTTCGCCAGGGCCTTGAGGGCTTCGGGAGACCTCCGCGCCTCCGGCACGCGCAGCTCCAGCGTCGCGGGCAGCGGGTTCTCCGGCAGCTCCGACAGCGCCTCGCCCAGGTCGCCCAGCTCGTGCTTGAGCCGCTTCAGCGCCGCTTCCGGCGGCACCACCGTCACCTCGCCGTGGCTCAGCTCCACCACGCGCGTGTGGACGCCGTGCACCTCGTCCTCGCCCAGCTGCGGCGCCAGGTAGAGCGTCACCTCCACCTCGCCGCCCAGCGACGCGAGCAGGTTGTCCACCACGTGCGACGCGCCCCGCGCCAGCCCCGCCGCGAACAGCGCGATGGCGATGGTGGACACCGCGATGAAGTGCACGAAGGGCGCGTGCCTCAGCCCCCCGGCCGCCGAGCGCCAGAAGTAGGCCGCCTTCGACAGCACGCTCATACCAGCATCCGCCGCGCCGCCTTGACGCCGTCCTCGTCGGAGACGATGAGCCCGCGCTCCAGGCGCACCGTGCGCTTCTGGTAGCGCGACAGGAGCGTGGCGTCGTGCGTGGCCACCAGCACCGTGGTGCCCCGGATGTTGATGTCCGTGAGCAGGTCCATGATCTCCACCGTGAGCGCCGGGTCCAGGTTGCCCGTGGGCTCGTCCGCCAGGAGGATGGTGGGGTCGTTCACGAGCGCGCGCGCGATAACCACGCGCTGCTGCTCTCCACCCGACAGCCGCAGGGGCAGCGAGTTCGCCTTGTGCTCCAGGCCCACGAGCTTGAGCATCCGGTGCACCTTCTCGCGGCCCTCCGCGCGGGGCACCCCCAGCACGTCCAGCGTGAAGCCCACGTTGTCCGCGACGCTGCGGTGGGGCAGCAGCTTGAAGTCCTGGAACACCACGCCGATGTTGCGGCGCAGGTACGGCACCGCGGACTCGCGGATGCGCGCGATGTTCTTGCCGCCCACCAATATCTGCCCCTTGGTGGCCTTCTCCCCGCAGAAGATGAGCTTGAGCAGCGTCGTCTTCCCCGCGCCGGACGGCCCGGTGAGGAAGACGAACTCGCCCTTCTCCACGTTCAGGTTGATGTCCTGCAACACCGGCGGATCGCCGGGATACGCCTTGTAGACGTGGAAGAACTGGATCATGACCGGAAGCGAGGGGCTTCCGGTGAGCGTACCACGCCCCCAGGGCCCGCCCAGGAACGGGCCGGGCGCATGCGGGAGGGCGGCCGCCGGGCGGCGACTACGAGGGCTCGCCCTCGCTCGCCAGGTAGCTGAGGATGACCTCGTCCAGGCTCTTCTCGGAGATGAGGTCCTCTCCGAAGAGCGTCTCCACGCCCACCTCGTTGATGCGCGGCTTCTCCTTGAGGGCGCGCGCGGCGGCCACTTCCGGAGGGAGGTGCGGGGCGGCGGCCACGGCGGGAGGAGGCGGCGGCGTGGGCGGACGCGGCTGCTGCACGGGCGCCTGCGGCAGCTTCGGCTGCGCGGCCATCTCCGCGTCCGTGGCGAGCTGGCCGGGCTGGTACGAACGGACCGTGGACTCGTAGTTGTCGTACACGCCGTTGATGAGGTTGCGCAGCATCTCCTTGTGCTGCTCCTCCATCAACTCGCGCACGACCTCCGCCAGGTTCTCCGCGTTGAGGATGTCCGCGTAGGACGTCTTCTTGGACGCGAGGATGTTCCCGCCCACGAACAGGTGGGTGATGATGTGGGGGTTGTTGACGCCCGAGTCCTCGGTCTGGACGTGGTAGACCTTCCCCTTGTGCTTGATGTTGTGATTGAAGCCGGTGACGGCTTTTTCGAAGGTTTTCGCCATTGCCGAGGTCGGGCACCGTAGCAGCGGGGTCCGGGCTTCACAAGGCAAGCGTCACGCGCCCCGCACCTCTTTCCGCGTGCCTGCCCGCTTCCGGCGGTGTGCGTCCGCCACCTTCCGCACACCCGCGGTGTACGGATCCGCACGGGCATACCAGCCTGGCGGGCATGGGGGGCTCTGTTGAAAAGCCGAAACAGGCTGGGGTACGTAAACCGTTCTGACGATCGCGCCGTCAGTCCCTCCATCCCTTGCCGCGGGCGGAACACCACCGATGAAGAAGCCGGACACCATCGCGGACAAGGTCCGCCTGCAGGACGCCCAGACGCTCGCGCAGGGGTACTCGCCCGCCATCCGCGCCATGGAGATCGCCTCCATCATCGCGTTCGTGGGGCTGGAGGCCGCGCTCGTCTACAAGCTCTGGAGCACCCACCACACCGGGCCGTGGCTTCTGACCCTGGCGGTGGTGCTGGGCTACCTGGCCGCGGACTTCGTGTCCGGCCTGGTCCACTGGATGGGTGACACGTGGGGCTCCACGGAGATGCCCGTCCTGGGCAAGGCCTTCATCCGCCCCTTCCGCGAGCACCACGTCGACGAGAAGGCCATCACCCGCCACGACTTCGTGGAGACCAACGGCAACAACTGCCTCGTGTCGCTGCCGGTGGCGGCGCTCGCGGTGGCGGTGCCCCTCAACGGCCCCGGCTGGGTGTTCCTGGCCGCGTTCCTGGGCGCGATGATCTTCTGGGTGATGGCGACCAACCAGTTCCACAAGTGGTCGCACCTGGATGAGCCGCCCGCGCTCATCGGCTTCCTGCAGCGCGTGCACCTCATCCTGCCGCCGGACCACCACCGCGTGCACCACACCGCGCCCTTCAACCAGTACTACTGCATCACCGTGGGCTGGATGAACCTGCCGCTGCGGATGATCCACTTCTTCCCGCTGATGGAGCGGCTCATCACCTGGGCCACCGGCCAGCTGCCGCGCCAGGACGACATCGGCACGGAGGCCGCCAAGGCGCTCGTCGCCGTGGACGACGCCCAGCAGCTGCCCGTGCTCCAGGCGGCCAAGGAGCTGCTCAAGGCCTCCGCCGAGGAGCCCGCCCCCTCCGTGTCCACCCGCCCCGTCCCGTAGGGACCGGGGCCGGGAGGCCGGCTAGAAGCGCAGGTCCACCTGCTCCGCGGAAGGGATGGGGCGCCCCAGGAAGCGGGCCCCCACCTCCACGAAGCGCTCCGGCACGTCGGTGACGAAGAAGGCGTGCTCCGGCGCGCCCCCGGGCTCCGGAGCCGGCGGCGCCAGCAGCCCCTTCTGCCCCAAGAGCTCCGCCACCGCCTCCGCCGTGGCCTCCGCCGAGTCCACCAGCGACACGTGCGGCCCCACGACCTCCGCGATGACGCCCTTGAGCAGCGGGTAGTGGGTGCAGCCCAGCACCAGCGTGTCCACCCCGTCGCGCGCGAAGCCGGCCAGGTACTCGCGGGCCACGAGCAGCGGCACGTCGCCGGTGGTCCACCCCTCCTCCGCCAGGGGCACGAAGAGCGGGCACGCCGTGGCCTTCACCGCGACCTTCGGGTTGCCCGCCTCCAGCGCCCGCTGGTACGCGCCGGAGCGCACGGTGCCCGGCGTCCCGATGACGCCCACGCCGCCGCCCCGGGTGCGCTGGAGCGCCGTGCGGGCCCCGGGCTCAATCACGCCCAGCACCGGCACCGGCAGCGCGGCCTGGAGGGCGGGCAGCGCCGCGGCGGAGGCGGTGTTGCACGCCACCACCAGCAGCTTGATGCCGCGCTCCAGGAGGAACTCCGCGTTCTTCAGCGAGTAGCGCGTCACCACCTCGCCGGACTTCGTGCCGTAGGGCACCCGGGCGGTGTCCCCCAGGTAGAGCGTGCGCTCGTGGGGGAGCCGCGCCATGAGCGCCTTGAGGACCGTGAGCCCTCCGATGCCGGAGTCGAACACGCCGATGGGACCGTGGCTGTCTTGCCGCATGGGGGGTGTCCCTATCACGTTTGATGCCAACGCCCCCTGTCGGCCTCCGGCCCCCGGAACGCACGAAGGGCCGGAAGCCTGGATGGCCTCCGACCCTTCTGGTGCCGCCCGGTGCCGCTGGGAGCGCGGCCTACTGCACGCGGTACATGGGGGCGTAGACCGCGTCGTTCACGCCCGGGAAGTCATGGGCGTAGACCCGGATGGGAGCCAGGTCGCCGCGCGAGGAGTAGGCGCGGCCGCCCGTGCCCGAGGCCTTGAAGGAGACGAAGTACTCGCCGGGGCGGAGGAACTCGAAGATGGCCGGGGACTCGTTGCAGGCGAACCACTGACCCTCATCGCCGTAGACCCACTCGCCGGTGTGGATGTCCTGGAAGTTGAGGCCCACCTCGCTCACGCCGGCCTGGGCGCAGCTGAGCGACACGTCCCCTTCGTAGAGCCTCCAGCCCACCGCGGCCCCGCCGATGATCCACGTGTTCGCCGTGATGGAGGCCGGGATGCCGACCTGCGAGGTGAAGCCGCCGCCGTAGTAGTAGACGGGGTTCTCGAACGCGTCGACGGCGACGACCTCCAGGTAGTGCTGGCCGGGCTGCAGCTCCGGCGTCTCCACCGAGCGGCCCTCGCTGCCCTCCTTGCAGTTGAAGCGCGCCCACGCGCCGTCATCCACCCGGGCGTCCACGTAGGCGACCCCCGCCTGCGCGCAGGTGGGATAGCCCGTGCCCGCCTCCGTCGGGAACAGCCAGTTCACGTAGGCGTAGGACGTGGCGCCCGTGCGGCCCGTGGGGAAGTTGATGGGCACGGCCACGTTGCCGTCCACCGTGAAGCTGCCGTGGTACGAGTAGACAGCGACACCGTCGTAGTCCACCGCTTCCGCGTCGAAGGAGTACGTGCCGGGCGCGAAGTCGTGCAGCACGATGCCGTCGAAGCCGTTGGCCGAGCAGGGATACTTACCGTCGTTCTCCAGGATCTCGCCGCCGATGTAGATGTCCACGCCCTGGATGTCCCGCATCTGGCCGCAGGTGGCGCCATCGAAGCTCCACGACATCCGGACGTCGCCGGGGTAGCGCGGGTGGTTGCTTTCGACGATGCAGCCGGTGAGGCCAGAGGAGAAGCAGAGGAATGCGGCGAGCGTTCTCGCGTTCATGGTGGGCATCCGTGGTTCGGGAAGGTTGAGGTCGTCGGCCCGGAACAACCCTCCAGACGACCGACCCCGGGAATTATTCAGTGCCGTCCAAAGCAACCGGGCAGCGACGGCGGGTTTGACCCACCCGAGGACGGGATGTTACGCGCTGGACCCCATGATACCCCACCTGCCACTGGCCTTTGGCGCCATGAACTACGTGGAGATCATCCGCGACGCGTCGTTCATCGAGCTCGCGGTGCTCCTGCTCCTCATGGCCGTCTCGGTCGCCTCCTGGGCGCTCATCGCCATGAAGGCCACCCAGCTGTCGCGCGCCCGCGCGCAGTCGCTCACCTTTCTCGACACCTTCTGGAAGGCGTCCCGGCTGGAGGCCATCTACCAGTCCGCCCAGAAGCTGGAGGGCTCGCCGCTGTCGAAGGTGTTCTGCGCGGGCTACGAGGAGCTGAGCAAGCTGGCGCAGACGGGCACCCAGGACGGCGGCGCCGAGGCCGCGATGAGCGCCAAGCTGGGCGGCATTGAAAACGTGGAGCGCGCGCTCAACCGCGCGGCCACGGCGCAGATCACCGAGCTGGAGAACCGCGTGTCCTTCCTGGGCACGGTGGGCGCCGCGTCGCCGTTCGTGGGCCTGTTCGGCACGGTGATTGGCATCCTGGGCGCGTTCAACAACATCGCCGAGCAGGGCAACGCGACGCTGGCCACGGTGGCCGCGCCGGTGGGCAACGCGCTCTTCGCCACGGCGGCGGGGCTGTTCGCGGCCATCCCGGCGGTGGTCGCGTACAACTCGTTCGTCAGCCGCATCAAGGTCTTCGACACGGAGATGTCCAACTTCTCCGCGGACTTCCTCAACATCATCAAGCGGCACTTCTTCCGCTAGGAGACCCGTCACATGGGCATGGGCGGAGGCAAGGGCGGCGGTGGCCGCACCACCATGAGCGAGATCAACGTCACGCCCATGGTGGACGTGATGCTGGTGCTGCTCATCATCTTCATGGTGACGGCGCCCCTCATCCAGCAGGGCGTGAAGGTGAACCTGCCGGAGACCAAGGCGGCCCCGGTGGAGGCGACGGAGAAGAAGGTCGTCCTCTCCATCGACGCGGGGCGCAAGGTCTACATCGGGGACGCGGAGGTGGCGCTGGAGGAGCTGGAGACGAAGCTCGCCGCCAACGCGAAGGCGCAGGCGGACAAGGAGGTGTACCTCCACGCGGACCGGGACGTGCCGTACGGCGTGGTGGTGGAGGTGATGGCCGCGGCCCAGCGCGCGGGCATCTCCAACGTGGGGATGATCACGGAACCGGCCACGGGCTCCAAGGCGTCCAACTCCGGCAAGGCCCCCGCGTCCAGCGGCAAGGGCAAGCCCAAGGAGGCGAAGCGCTAGCCCATGAGCTCCGCGGTGACCCACAGCCTGCTGGTGACACGGCCCACGCGGCTGTCCCGCTTCCTCGTCGTCTCCGTCGTCGGGCACGTGGCGGTGCTCGCGGCGGCGCTGCTGTACGCGCGCTTCACGTCCGCGCCGAAGCTGGACCTGGACCAGAAGCCCATCAACGCGTCGCTGGTGCGCCTGGGCAAGCCGCGCGACCCCAAGCTGCTGCCGCGCAAGGAGGTGGCGCAGCCGGCCGCCAAGGAGGTCGTGGCGAAGCCCACGCCCACGCCGCCCGCGGACACGCCCG
>NZ_JBKGHJ010000424.1:0-7401 GCF_046520365.1 Corallococcus sp. 4LFB | reverse complement strand
CCGCGCACGTAGAGCTCCTCCGGGGCCTGTCCCGGTGCGGCGGGCGCGGGGGCCAGGGGCTTCCACAGGTCCACGCCCGGCCAGAAGCGGAACGACGCCGGCAGCACGCCCTGGACGACGTGCGGAGCGCCATCGAGCGTGAGCGTCTGCCCCACCACGTCCGCGCGTCCCGCGAAGTGGCTCCACCAGAAGGCATGGGACACGAGCACGCCCCGGTCGCGACCGGGCACCTGGGACTCGGGGCTGAAGCCCTGGCCGCGCTCGGGCCGCACGCCCAGCAGCGGCAAGAGGCCTGGCGTGGCGAGCCCCGCCCGCACCCGCCGCGCCGCGCCCGGACCGGTCAGCGTGTAATCCACGGCGGTCACGCCTTCGATGCCCTGGAACGCGTCCGGGTGCTCGCGCCAGGCCTGGAGGTACGAGTACGCCACCCCGCCCCGCTCGCGCCGCGGCGTGGACTGGTACAGGCGCAGCAGCTCCTGGGGCTCGGGGTATGGCAGGGGCTTGAGCAGCACCTGGTACACGAGGCTGAAGACCGCGGTGGTGGCCCCGATGGCGAGCGCGAGCGTGGCCATGACCACGCCGGTGAACACGGGCTCGCGGCGCATCCGGCGCAGCGACAGGCGGACGTCTTGGAGGAGCTGGGACATGGGAGCAATCCGGGGCCGGCTGCAACTCTAGCGCCATGGCCCTTTGACGGGCTGGCGGCCTGAAGGCGGCGGCGCGGGTGTTCGCTCGTGGCACACGGCGTCCCGCAAGCGGACAGCGGCCTTCTTTTCGGAAGGCAGGCGCGGACGCCGGCGATATGGATGGGCCCATGCGCAATGCACTGATGGCGGTTTCGTTCCTTGCCCTCGCGGGCTGCTCCCACTCGACGCCCACGGCTCCGGCGTCCTCCACGCAGGCCCAGGCGGCGTCCGCGCCGGCGCAGGCGCTGGTGGACGCGCCGGACCGCACGGAGGCGGACCGCAAGCTGGACGCGGGCCGACACCCCGCGGCCCTGCTGGAGTTCGTGGGCGTGAAGCCCGGCATGCAGGTGGCGGAGCTGATGGCGGGCGGCGGCTACACCACGGAGCTGCTGGCGCGCGCGGTGGGGCCCACGGGCAAGGTGTACGCTGAGAACCCCCAGGTCGTGCTGGAGCGGTTCGCGGAGAAGCCGTGGCAGGAGCGGCTGGCGCGGCCGGTGAACCAGAACGTGGTGCGCCTGGACCGCGAGCTGGACGCGCCCTTCCCGCCGGAGCTGAACGGCACGCTGGACGCGGTGGTGAGCCACATCATCTACCACGACACCGGCTGGCTGGGCGTGGACCGGGCGAAGATGAACGCGGCGGTGTTCCAGGCGCTCAAGCCGGGCGGCGTGTACGTCATCCTCGACTCCAGCGCGAAGCCGGGCACGGGCATCACGGAAGGCCAGACGCTGCACCGCATCGACGAGCAGCTGGTGCGCGAGGAGGTCCAGGCCGCGGGCTTCAAGCTCCAGGACGAGGGCAACACCTGGCGCAACCCGGAGGACACGCGCGACTGGAGCTCCAGCCCGGGAGCCGCGGGTGAGCGCCGGGGCACCAGCGACCGGTTCGCGTTCAAGTTCGTCAAGCCGTAGCAGGGAGACGCGCCCATGGCCTCACGCAAGTTCAAGGCGAAGCTCGAGGTGGCCAACGACATGGGCGGCCGCTTCGTGCGCTGTCCGTTCGACAGCCGCGAGGAATACGGTGAAGCACGGCCGCCCGTGATGGGCACCGTCAACGGGCACCCCTTCCGGAGCCGGTTGATGGTCTACGGCGGCATCACCTACCTGGGCTTCACGAAGGACATGCGCGAGGCCGCGGGCGTGGAGGAAGGCGCGATGCTGAGCATCACGCTGGAGAGGGACACGGCGCCTCGCGAGATTGAAGTGCCGGAGGAGCTCCAGCGCGCGCTGGACGCGGAGCCCGCGCTGCGGGACGTGTTCACGAAGCTGGCCTTCACGCACCGCAAGGAGTTCGTGCAGGCGCTCACGGACGCGAAGAAAGAGGAGACCCGCGCGCGCCGCCTCGCCCAGACGCTGGAGAAGCTGCGCGCCAGGGCCGCGAAGTAGCCCCGGGTCGCCAGGCCCCGTTGCGGACAGTGTCCGCTGGCGGGGACCTGGAGCCCCGGGCTGACCCTCCCAGGCCTGAAGTAGCCTCCACCGCATGGCCTCTCGCATCCCGGCGCGTCCTGTCCGCGACTTCGACGACTCGACCGCGCGCCTCACCGCGTGTGGTGTGTCCATCGGGCTCTACGTCATTGCCTGCTTCATGCCCGCGCTGATCACGCGCACCCCGCGCGGCGGGGGTGACTCGGCGGTGAATGGAGCGTTCCTGCTGCTCATCGGCTCCACGGCCGTGGTGTCCGGAAACTTCGGTTGGTTCGCCAACCCCCTGCTGGCCGTGGCGCTCGTCATGCTCGCGCTGAGGGCGGACCGGAAGGCGCTCTGGTGGGGCGGTACGGCCAGCGTCCTCGGGTTGTCTTCAATCGTCAGGATGCACTCCTACAACTCCGAGGTGCGGGGGACCGCCATCGGCTTCTATGTCTGGATGGCCAGCCTGCTGGTGGTGCCTGTCACGGCCCAGCTCCTCTCGCGGCGAGACACGCGGTCTTGACTCAGGTGTCTTCGTCATCCGAGCCGAACCCCTGCCCCCGCACCGCCGTGAGCAGCAGGTCGTACTTGCCGCCCAGGAACGTGCGGAAGCCGTGCTGGTGCAGGTAGCGGCGGTAGAAGGACAGGTCCTTCACCAGCAGCGACAGGTCCGGCTCACGCAGGTTGCGCACGCGCGCGCCGTAGACGACCTCGCCGTCGCGGAAGCGTGAGTTGGGGAAGCCCAGCAGCAGCGCGGCCTTGGGCTCCAGGTGCTCCTGCACCAGCTTGCGCAACAACGCCCGGTCATCCACGCCCGGGCTCTGCAACGTGCCCACCGACACCACCGCGTCGAAGCGGCCCAGGTCCGGGGGCAGCGCGTTCAGGTCCGCCTGCACGAAGGCGTGGCGTGCGTCCGGGAACGCCGCCCGAGCCTCCGCCAGGGCGCTCGCGCTGTGGTCCACGCCGACGAAGCGGATGCCCTCCACGTCCGCGAAGGCAGCCAGCTCATCGCCCCGGTTGACGCCCAGGTCCAGGAGCCGTGCTCCCGGTGGCAATGCCAGCCGCCCCACCGCCGCCAGCCAGGGCACCAGGAAGCCCGCGTCCTCGAACTTCCGCACCCGCGCGAAGTCGGACTCGGCGCCGTAGCGCTCCTGCGGCGCCTCCGTGCGCGTCCCTCCGCCCGCATGCCACGACGCCTCCGAGCCCAGCGGTTCGAACGTGAGCCGCACGTGCGTCGCGTCCACCGCGCGCGGCGTGCGCAGGCGGCACGACAACCCCTCCGCCAGGTCGCACCAGCTCCGCAGCGGCCGGTGCACGAGCCCGCCCTCCACGCGCTCTCCGGGATAGCGGCCGTGGCCCAGGTCCGGATCCGGCACGTCGATGGCGACGGGGCCGGATGGCAACAGCGCCTCCAGGTGGCGCAGCACGAGGATCAACGGCTCGGCGTGGAAGCGACGGGACATGCGCCCCACCCTATCCGGAGCACCCCTCCGTCGAGGCCTTCATCGACCTGCCGGAGGACGCGCCGGTGACGGACACCGCCATCGCCTGGCGGAAGTCCGGCGGCACGCCCGCCCTGCTCCGGTTCGTCGACTTCGCGCGCGAGTCCTTCGCGCACTGAAACCCTACGACGGCTCGCCGCCCACCGCCCGCCGGATGCCCTTCAGCTTGTCGGGATTGCGCGTGACATAGAGGGCGACGATGCGGCCGTCCTCGATGGCGAGCGCCGTGGTCTGCAGCGTCCCGTCCGCCTCCAGCGTGACGTACGCGGGCAGGCCGTCGATGGTGCCCTCGTACACGAGCTGCGCCGCGCGCACGGTCGCGATGCGGCTCAGCCCCGCGAAGAAGCGCAACAGCTTCTCCTGGCCGTAGATGGGGTTGAGGACCGCCTTCGCCTTGCCGCCACCGTCGGCGTACAGGATGACGTCCTGGGCCAGGAGCGCCTTGAGCGCGTGCGGATCCCCGCTCCGGGACGCGACATGGAACGCCGAGGCCAGCTCGTGACCCTTCGCCTCCGACACGGGGAAGCGGGGCCGGGCCTCCTGCACGTGGGCCCGTGCCCGGCTGGCGAGCTGGCGGCATGCGGCGGGATCGCGATCGATGGCTTTCGCCACCTCCTCGAAGTCCATGCCGAACACGTCGTGCAGGAGGAAGGCGGCCCGCTCCAGCGGGGACAGGCGCTCCAGGGCCATCATCAGGGTCAGCGTCAAGTCGTCCCCCTCCACTGGCTCGATGATGGGCTCCGGGAGCCAGGTGCCCACGTACTCCTCGCGGCGGACGCGCGCGGACTTCAGGACGTCCAGGCACAGGCGCGTCACCGTGCGGACGAGCACGGCCTCGGCGTCGCGCACGGCCGCGCGGTCCGTCTGGTGCCACCGGAGATAGGCCTCCTGCACCACGTCCTCCGCCTCCGCGACGATGCCCAGCATCCGGTACGCGATGCGGAGCAGCCGGGGGCGGAGCGGGTCGAAGACGTCCGCGGGGCTCAGGTCAGGCGGCGTCACTGCGAGCGGCCACCGGGTGAACGTTCCGGAAGCCGATGGCGAACCGGTTCCAGGAGTTGATGATGGCAATCATGAGGGTCAGCTTCACGATCTCCTCTTCGGTGAAGTGCGGCTTGAGCGCAGCGTAGTCCTCGTCCGGGGCGTGCGTCTCGGAGACGAGCGTGAGGGCCTCGGTCCAGCCCAGGGCCGCCCGCTCACGCTCGGTGTACAGCGGCGACTCCCGCCAGCCATCCAGCAGGTAGATGCGCTCCTCGGTCTCCCCGTGCACGCGGGCGTCGCGCGTGTGCATGTGGATGCAGAAGGCGCAGCCGTTGAGCTGTGAGGCGCGGATCTTGATCAGCTCCAGGAGGCTGCGCTCCAGCCCCAGGGCCTCCACCTTCTTGCTGAGCTCCAGCATGACGTTGACGGCTTCCGGCGCGACCGCGAAAGGATTCATCCTGGGCTTCATTAGGAACTCCCGGTTCCGGGCGGCGAAGTGCCTGCCCTCATCCCCAGGACGACGCAGCATGGGCCGCGTGTGACATGGGCATTTAAAAAGCGAAAATGCCCGTCCTGGAGGTGGCGCCATGGAGACCGTGAAGGACGTGGAGACGCTTGAACGCCTGTACGGGGCCGTCGGGCAGTCGTCCGTGCTCAAGGAGGTGGACCACCTCCACCCGGCGTACCGGCCCTTCATCGAACGCTCACCGTTCATGGTGCTGGCGACAGGCGGCCCCGGAGGCCTGGATGTGTCGCCGCGAGGAGACCCCGCCGGCTTCGTGGTCATCGAGAACGCGCACACGCTGCTGCTGCCGGACCGACGGGGCAACAACCGCATCGACTCGCTGCGGAACATCCTGGCGGATCCGCGCGTCGCGCTGCTGTTCTTCGTGCCCGGCGTCAACGAGACCCTGCGCGTCAACGGCCGCGCGAGCATCGTCATCGAGCCGTCGATGCTGGAGCGCTTCCCCTTCGAGGGGAAACTGCCGCGCTCCGTGCTGCGCATCGCCGTGGAGACGGTCTTCTTCCAGTGCAGCCGGGCGCTGATCCGCTCCGGGCTCTGGGACCCGGCCCGCCACGTCGCGCGAGCGGAGCTGCCCAGCAACGGCGCCATCCTCGAAGCGCTGAGCCAGGGCACCATCAATGGCGGGGAGTACGACCGCGACCTGCCGGGCCGGTTGAAGACCTCGCTGTACTGAGCCTCAAGCGCCCGCGTCGAAAACGGTGGCCTTGCGCACGCGCACCCGGAGCGTCTGGCCTGCGCGCACGCCTTCCAGCGCCGGTCCGATGACGCGAAGGAACGCGTCCCCCACCGGGAAGCGGTACTCCGCGGCGTGTCCGAGGAACAGGCGCGCGGAGAGCACCAGCGGCGTGCCGGTGTCCCCCAGCGCCAGGTCCTCCGGGCGGACCACCAGCGTCCCCGGTCCGCCCTTCGCATCCATGGGAAGGTCGAACGCGGTGTCCGTCCCCGCGCAGTGGAAGGCGCCCGCGCGGACCTCACCGCGCAGCACGTTCGCGCCCCCGACGAAGCCCGCGACGAACGGCGTTGCGGGTTCGCGGTACAGCCGCTCCGGCGTGTCCACCTGTTCGATGACGCCCCGGTTCATCACGGCGATGCGATCCGACAGGGCCAGCGCCTCACCCTGGTCGTGCGTGACGAACACCAGCGTCGTGCCCAGCCGGGCGCGCAGCGCGGCGATCTCCGCGCGCAGCTCCTCACGCAGGGCCGCGTCCAGGTTCGACAGGGGCTCGTCCAGCAGCAGCACGCGAGGCCCCGCCACCAGCGCCCGCGCGAGCGCCACGCGCTGCAGCTGCCCGCCGGACAGCTCGTGCGGCATCCGGGCGGAGAACGCTTCCAGCCGCACCCACCGCAGGGCTTCGCGCACGCGGGACGCCACTTCGTGGCGGGGCACCTTCCGGAGCACCAGGGGATAGGCGACGTTCGCCTCGACGCTGCGATGCGGCCAGATGGCGTAGCTCTGGAACACCATGCCCAGGCCGCGCTTCTCGGGCGGAACGCGCACGCCGGGTCCGGCGACGACGTCGTTCCCCAACCGGATGACGCCCGCGTCCGGATGCTCCAGCCCCGCGAGCATCCGCAGCGTCGTCGTCTTCCCGCAACCGGAAGGGCCCAGCAGGGACACCAGCTCGCCCTGCCCCACCTCCAGGCTGAGGCCGCGCACCACGGGCGTCCCGCCGTAGGCCTTGACCAGTCCCTCCAGGACGATGGCCGCCATCACCGCACCTCCGGTACACGCCGCCGGGCCCACGCCAGCACGGCCTGTCCCGCCACCACCAGCGCCACGAACGCGCACGCGAGCACGGCCGCGGCGGCCGGGTCCGCGTAGCTCTGCAACTCGAACAGCAAGGTGCCCAGCACCTCGGAGCCGCGGGCACCAGCAGCACGGACAGGGTGATCTCCGTGGCGCACGCGAGGAACGCGAGCACGAACGCCACCGTCAGCGCGGGACGGAGCAGCGGCAGCGTCGCGTCCACGAACGCCCGCGTGGGCCCCGCACCGCCGACGCGCGCCGCCTCCGCGAGGGAGGGATCCACCTGGGCCAGGGCCTCGGAGCTGTTGCGCTCCCCCAGGGCCAGGTACTTCCCCGCGTAGCCCACGAGCAGCAGCCACGGTGTGTGCGCCAGGGCCAGCACGAACGCGAAGCGATCCAACACCACCAGCCGCCAGTCGCGTGAGAACGCCACCAGCAGCGCGAGCGCCAGCACCGTGCCCGGCACCGCGAAGGGCCACACCGCCATGGCCTCCACACCCGCGCCGCCGCGACGGAACGCCCGCCGCAGGAGCGCACCCGCGAGCCAGCCCAC
>NZ_JBKGHJ010000423.1:0-7408 GCF_046520365.1 Corallococcus sp. 4LFB | reverse complement strand
CTGGGCATCGTGTCCGGCCTGTCCGCGGGGAGCATTGGCGGCCTGGCGAGCGGGCGCGGTCCGTCCGTGCGCAACGTGCAGGTGGCGGCCATCGCGACGAGCCTGGTCCCCATGCTGGTGTGGAGCAGCGCCTCGTCGGTGTCCTTCGCGGGCGCGGTGGCGGCGAGCGCGCTGGTGGCCTTCCTGACGTGCGCGTTCCGGCTGCCGTTCTACGCGCTGGAGGTGCTGGCGCAGGCGGTGGCGTACGCGGTGGAGCGCTTCACCGGGAAGCCCACGCTGCGCTGGGCGCCGGTGCGGCACCACAACCTGAGCTACCTGCCGCACCCGTTCCTGGGCCGGCACCTGGCGCTGGCGGTGCGCTCGCGGCCGGCGGAGGTGCTGGCGGTGGCGGACGCGTGCCTGCGCTCGCCGGGCAACATCCTGGTGGGCTGGCCCTGGGTGGTGGAGGCGCTGGAGCGCGCGCACGCGCAGGACGCCGCCGGCCCCCACGCCTGAAGGCCCCGCGGGGAGGGGGGCGCCCGTCAGGGAGTTGCCCTGGAGGGCGCGTCCGGTACCCTCCAGGGGACCATGGAAGGACTGCTCGACGCGTTCATCGCCTTCATCCGCGCGGAGCGGGGCCTGTCCGGCAAGACGGTGGACGCCTACGCGGCGGACCTCACCGTGTACTTCGAGGACCTGCGCTCGCGCGGCCGCGAGGACGTGGCGCGCGTCACCCAGGAGGACGTGCTCGCGCACCTGGTGACGCTGGGCAAGCAGGGCCTGGGGCGCCGCAGCCAGGCGCGGCACCTGGCCGCCATCCGCGTCTTCCACCGCTTCCTCGTCGCGGAGCGGCTGGCGGACAAGGACCCCACGGAGGACGTGGACACGCCCAAGTCGCCCCGCAAGCTGCCCGTGTTCCTCACGCTGGAGGAGGTGGAGCAGCTGCTCGCCGCGCCCGACGAGCGCACCGTCACGGGCCTGCGCGACAAGGCCATGCTGGAGGTGCTCTACGCCACCGGCCTGCGCGTGACGGAGCTGTGCACGCTGGAGCTCAACAACGTGCAGCTGACGTCCGGCTACCTCGTCACCCGGGGCAAGGGCGCCAAGGAGCGCATCGTCCCGCTGGGGCGCGTGGCCATCGAGAAGGTCCAGGCGTACCTGTCCCTGTCGCGGCCGGAGCTGCTGGGCAAGCGCGAGGCGAAGGCGCTGTTCGTCACGCCGCGCGGCGAGGGCTTCACGCGGCAGGGCTTCTGGAAGCTGCTCAAGCGCTACGCGCTGAAGGCCGGCATCCTGAAGCCGCTGTCGCCGCACAAGCTGCGGCACTCGTTCGCCACGCACCTGGTGGAGCGCGGCGCGGACCTGCGCGCGGTGCAGCAGATGCTGGGCCACGCGGACCTGGCGACGACGCAGATCTACACGCACGTCAACAGCGCGCGGCTGCGCAAGGTGTACGACGAGTTCCACCCGCGCAGCGACGCCTTCAAGCCGAAGCCCCCCGCGCGAAAGCGCCCGCCCACGCCATGACGCCGGGAGTCGAGCGCCCGGCCGCCGCGGGGTAGGGGGACCCTGGCCCCAGGGGAGGGGCCAGGGGCGTGCGTCGCGCGCGAACGCAAGCGCTTGCGGTGAAGACGCGCGCTTCAGGCCCGGGGCCGCGCCGAGGAGGCGCCTTCGCAGAGGGCGCGACGCGTTCGTCAGGGAGTGGATCGCCTTGTGCAGTGCGGGACGGCGGTGGCGGACATGGCGTCCGCCCTGCTGTCGCACGGTCGTCGCGTTCACCCCACTCGGGCGCGGTGTGGCCCACGAAGGTCTGCTCGTCCATGAAGCGTTCCCGCCAATCCCTGATGTCTGGCGTCCTGGGCCTCACCGGCTGCATGGCGCTGTCCCTCTCCGCCTGCAAGGTGCCGGATGCCGACGCGGCCGAAGCGAAGCCGCCGCCCAGGAAGGCCCCCGCCCCCAAGGTGGTGCCGGCCTCCGCCACCGCGCCCTCGGACGCCAGGGCGCGCACGCCGTTTGGCGCGGCCCGTGACGCGTTCGAGCGCAACTCCGTGAACGCGAACCCCTTCGCGGACAACAACGGCAACGTCCCGCCGTCCTCGCAGTACCAGGGCCCGCTGTTCAGCCTGAGCCATGACTATCCGCAGGCGCCCGCCGCGCCGCCGGCCAATCCGCCGTGGATCGCCGCGCTCAAGGGGCAGCCCATCTCCAAGGCCAACGCGCTCGCGTACGTCAACGCGCTGAAGGCGTACATCGCGCCGTCCATGCAGACGCTGCTCTACAACTATCCCCAGTGGGATGCGGCGCAGGCGGGCTGGTACAACGAGCCGTGGCTCGCCTCCATCCGGGAGAGCATCCACGGCACCTACGTGGGCTCCGAGTTCCCCGCGGCCACCTTCGCCGCGTCCGGCCTCAAGGTCGACATGACGACGTACGTGCTGACCTACTACGACAAGGTGGCGGCGTACGCGCTGGGGCAGGTGTGGGGCAAGACGGCCATGAACCCCACGCTCACCAACACGTCCGCGCAGTTCCCGGAGGGCTCCATCGTCATCAAGGTCGCGCTGACCAGCGCGCTGGCGAAGGACTGGCCGGTGATGCAGGGCGCGACCCTGTGGCCCGTCTACGTCCCGCCGCCCAACGGCCCCTCGAACGCGCCGCCGCAGGTGATGAACGCGTCGGTGATGCAGTTCGACATCATCGTCAAGGACACCCAGACGGCGCCCAAGACGGGCTGGGTGTTCTCCACGCTCGTCTACGACATGCGCGTGCCCGGCAGCGCGTGGGACAAGATGATCCCCCTGGGCGCGATGTGGGGGGATGACCCGAACGTCAACTCCACGCAGAACCCCACCATGCCGCTGCAGGAGACGGTCATCAACCCGGCGGCGCCCGCGTACTCCACGGCGACGCTGGGGTGGGGCGGCCGGCTGTCCGGCCCGAACGACGGCGCGGTGGTGGATCCCGCGATCGTCAACGGCAAGCTCGTGCGCAACGTGCAGGCCTCGTCGTGCATGAGCTGCCACAGCGTGGCCGAGTGGCCCATGAAGACCTTCCTCCTGCCCACCACCACGATGCCGCCGACGGTGGGGGGGCCGGACAACAACGCCCTCGTCTTGGAGCAGCCGGGCTCGCAGGCCTGGATGAAGTGGTTCCAGGACAACCCGGGCAACGTGCCGCTGGATCCCGGGACGGTGCCCATGGACTTCGACATGGTGTTCGCCTTCAAGTCGCTGCCCGCGTGGCAGGCGGCGACGCAGGGCAACAGCGGCATGAAGGCCTTCGAGGCCCTCGACGCCGTCCGCGGCCAGCCGCCCGTCAACCCGCGCGACCTCAAGTACAACGGCCAGTAGGCCGGTGACACCTGGGAGCGCGGGGGAGGGCAGGGCACCGCCACTCCGCGCTCCACAATCCTGACAGAAGGCTGTCACGAGGCGGGGGTAGGGTGGCGTCATGACCACGAACGCCCTGCCTCCCCTGACCCTGCTGGAGCTCGCCGACCCGGGCCTGCCCGGCTTCGAGAGCTACTCTCCCTTCTGCATCAAGGCCCACCGCGCCCTGAAGTACGCGGGGCTGCCCTACGCGCGCGCCTGCGCGGACAACCCGGCCTCCCACCGCGCGCACAACCCCACCGGACAGGTGCCGGTGTTGCTGGTGGGGGCGGAGGCGGTGCCGGACTCCACGGCCATCCTCGCGCGCATCCAGCAGCTGGCGCCGGGCCGCATCGAGCCTCACCGGAGGCGCTGCTCTGGGAGGAGCTGGCGGACACGTCCCTCAACGGCTTCCTGGTCGCGTCGCGCTGGGCGGATGACCGCAACTGGCCCCGGACCCGCGCCGCGTTCTTCCACTTCATGCCGGCGCCGGTGCGCGCGGTGGTCCCGACGTTGATCCGGCGCAAGCAGGTGGAGCGGTTGGTGGCGCGCGACGTCTGGCGCGCGGGCCCGGAGGCGTGCTGGCGCCGGTTCGGGGCGCTGCTGGACCAGCTGGACGCGCGGGCCCCGGAGCAGGGCTTCTGGTTGTCCGGGGCGCTGAGCGTGGCGGACCTCGCCCTGTTCGCGCAGCTGCACAGCCTGCGGACGCCGCTCACGCCCTGGCAGGGCGCGGAGGTGGACCGGCGCGGGCGGTTGAGCGCGTGGCTCGGGCGGGTGGATGCGGACACCCGCACCGCGAGCATGCCCCTGCGGGCCGCGAGCTGAGGCGGATGGGGGGCTGCCGTCCAAGGCTTCCGTCAGATAGCGGAGGGTTGCGCCCGCGTCGGCGCACACCACCCAACGATCAAACGTTGGACACCGCCACCGCACGGGCGTGCCGGTCCGGACATCCTTTACGGTTCGCGCATGAACCCTTCCCCCCACGCCATCCCCACTGGTGAACCCGTTCCCCTGCAATCGGCCTCGATGGAGTCGCTCGATGCGCTCATCCAGCGGGTCGACAACATGTCGGAAGTGGAGCTGGATCACCTCCCCCTGGGGATGATCCAGCTGGACGCGCAGGGCCGGATCCTCAAGTTCAACCGGACCGAGGCGTCGCTGGCGCGCATCCAGGCTCGCGAGCAGATCGGCAAGAACTTCTTCTACGACGTGGCGCCGTGCACCCGCGTGCGGGAGTTCTTCGGCCTGTTCCAGGAGGGCGTCCGGGCGAAGAAGCTCTACCAGACGTTCGGCTTCGTCTTCCGCTTCGCGCACGGCGCGCGCCACGTGGCCATCACGCTCTTCTACAGCGACAAGACGGACTCCGTCTGGGTGCTGGTGTCCGACAAGAAGATGCCCGGCGAGCGTTGAGCCGCCTTCAGCGCACGAAGCCCGCGACGGGGCTCTCGAAGACCTTGCTCACGACGTTCATCGTCCGGAGCCAGGCCTGCGCCTCCTCGCCCAGCCGCCCGTAGACGCGCACGTCCACGGGCCTCGCGACGCCGAGGAGCGCCTTGAACTCCGGCCAGCCGGAGATCCTCCGGATGTGCTCCATGACCTGGCGCGCGTCCGCGAACGTGATGACCGCGCCGACCTCCGGGTCCTCCGGCCGGGCGTGGAACTGGATGCTGAGCAGGCTGCTCACGCCCTCCGTCTCCAGCCGCCGCACCGCGGCCTGGAGGGTCGTGGTGAAGACGTCGAAAGGCGCCGTCCGTTCGAGCACCTCCACCAGGGTGATCCGCTCACGGGCTGATGGGTCCATTCGCGCGCTCCTGTCCCGTTTCTGGATACCCATGGCCCGCGGTTCAGGAAACCGTCGCTCCATCCAGTGGACCTGTCGCGCAGCTCCCGCCCGGCCTTCCCCTTGCCTCAAGCCGCGCGCTAGGGAGAGGGACTCATGGCCTTTCGAGTCCAGCTCGCCGTCCTGCTCCTTGCCTCGCTCAGTGCGTGCGCCACGCCGAGGGGGAGGGTACGGCTGGATACGGGGGAGGGTCTGCCCAGCGAGTACAGCCCTCCTTCTCCCGTCCGGGCCGTGACGGTAGGGGCGGGGGCATTCGAGAAGGCGCTGACCGAGCTGGTTCTGGCCACGCCCCTGCGCCTGCGGGCTTCGCGGCCGGGCACCTGGGTGCGCGCCACCTATCCCACGAGCGAGGCTGAGTCCCGATGGCAGCGGGTGACGGACCGTGGGTTCGGCGGCTTCTGCGAACCGGGGCCTCGGCGGGGTGACTGCATCTCGCTGCTCGAAGACGTGATGGGGCTGAGTGACTGGGACAAGCTGGGCGTGGCGCTTGCTCTGTCCCTCGAACCCCTCAAGGCGAGCATCTCCAGGGCCGTGGAGGACACCCTGGCGCCGCAGATCTTCTACTCGGTCATCGCCACGGGCCTCGTGACCTGGGCGGCGCTGGCCGCCAACCCCGAGCCTGCCTTCACCAAGGGCGCTGCGCTCATCTCGGCCCTGCTCCTGCTCTACCTGGGTGCGGAGACGTTCCTGGAGCTGGTGGAGGCGAGTCAGGAACTGAAGCTCGCGACGGACCAGGCCACCACCTGGGAGGAGCTGGACCAGTCCGGTCAGCGCTTCGCGGCCCGGGTGGGGCCCTCCATCGCGCGGGTTCTCGTCCTCGCGGTCACGGTCGCGGTGAGCTACGGCATGACCGGTGGTGCGTCGTTGCTGGCGGCGCGGCTGTCGACACTGCCGAATTTCCCGGGCGGCGCGTTGGGGGCCTCACGCATTGGCGTCCACGTCGCGAGCCTTGAGCAGGTGCGGGCGGTGTCCGTCTCGGGCGGCGTCATCACACTCGCACTTCCGTCCACGGCCGTCGCCATGGCTGCCAAGGGGAGTGGGGCACCTCCAGCCGGCGGTATCCGTTCGTGGAATTCCTTCAGCGCCCTCAAGCGGGCGCGAGGACCCGCAGGGCCGGGGAAGCAGTGGCACCACATCGTCGAGCAGACGGATGGAAACGTTCAGCGCGTCGGACCCCAGGCCCTGCACAACACCGAGAACGTGATCGCCATTGACGAAGCCATGCATCAACGGATCAGCGGGTACTATTCATCGAAAATCAGCCTCTTCACGGGAGCCCAGACCGTGCGGCAATGGTTGAGCAGCCAGTCCTTCCAGGCCCAACGAGACTTCGGCATGAAGACCCTCATTCGCTTTGGAGCCATTCCTTGAGCACCCGGAAGTTTCAGAAGGCCAGCATCGAAGAACTCATCCAGTGGTACGCGGAGGGAGCGGTCGCAGCCGGACGAGCGCTGAATGCCGGGGACTCGCGGTCCGCCAATCGCGCCGCCGACAAAATCGCGGGGGCATATCGAGAACTTCGGAGCCGTGGCGCGACGACCCAACTCCTTCCCCTGCTTCAGAGTCAGGACGAGACCATACGTTCCCACGTCGCAGCCCATGCGCTGGAATTCGCTCCGGAACTCGGCGAGCCCGTATTGCTCTGGATCGCGAAACGGCCGGGGCTCAATGGGCTCGCGGCGGAATACGCGCTCAAGGCCTGGCGCGAGGGCACGCTCAAGTTCCCCTGAGCGTACCCTCCGTCCTTCAGCTCCCGCCCAGGTCCGCCAGGTTCAACCCGGGATGATCCTCATGCGCTTTGGAGTCATTCCTTGAGTGCCCGCAAGTTTCAGAAGGCCAGCACCGAAGAGCTCGTCCAGTGGTACGCGGATGGGTCCATCGCGTACGGACAAGCGCTGGAGGCCGCCGACTCGCGGTCCGCCAATAGTGCCCACGACAAGGTCGTGGGGGCCTACGAGGAGCTTCGGAGCCGGGGGGCGACATCCCAGCTCATTCCCCTGCTCAAGAGCGAGGACGAAACCCTCCGGATGCATGCAGCCTTCCATGTCCTGGAATTCGCTCCCGAACTCAGCGAGCCAACGTTGCTCTGGCTCGCGAAGCGTCCTGGGTTCGTGGGATTCCGAGCAGAGCACACCCTCAAGGCCTGGCGCGAGGGCACGCTCAAGTTCACCTGAGCGCACCCTCCGGCCCTCAGCTCCCGCCCAGGTCCGCCAGGTTCAACCCG
>NZ_JBKGHJ010000422.1:0-7429 GCF_046520365.1 Corallococcus sp. 4LFB | reverse complement strand
CAGCGCGGTGGCGGCGGCGCACGCCGGCATGGACGCGCTCGCGGCCCGGCAGGCCCGCTGGGGGGCACCCGCTGGTACGCCGTGGACTGGGACGTGTGGGGCGTGGGCGAGGGCTTCCGCCCCGACGCCGTCATCTCCCCCTCCGAGGGCTTCCGCCTCCTGCGCGCGCTCCTCGACCAGCCCGCCGGCGGCACGCTTCCTTCGCGTCCCGTGGCTCGCTGGAGGCGCGGCTCCAGGTGGCGCGCGACGGCGCCTCCACCGCGCGCACGGGAGGAAGCGCCAGCGGCAGGCACACGCGCCCCCCGCTGGCCAACGCCTTCGTCGCCCCGCGCGACGAGACCGAGGAGAAGGTCGCCGCGCTCTGGCAGGACCTGCTGGGCGTGGAGTCGGTGGGCATCACCGACAACTTCTTCGAGCTGGGCGGCCACTCGCTGCTGGGCGTGCAGCTCCTGTCGCGCATCCGCGAGGCCTTCCAGGTCAGCTGTCCATGCGCGCCCTCTTCGAGTCCCCCACCGTGGAGGTGATGACGGTGGCCATCGTGGAGGCGAGCGCCAGCCAGCTCGACCCGGAAGCCCTGGAAGCCATGCTCGCGGAGCTGGAGCAGGGCTGAAATCCCCCAGGAACGCCGGGCCCGCGCGCACTCCCGTAGTACCGTGCGCGGGCCCTTGACCCTCCTGCCCCCCAGGAGAAAGAGACGTGGAATGAGCCTCGCGCAACGCCTGACCGTCACCCAGCCCATGCGGGTCTTCTGGATCACCTGGTTCGGTCAGCTCATCTCGATCCTGGGCTCGGGCCTCACGGCCTTCGGCGTGGGCGCGAAGGTCTTCCTGGACACGCGCTCCACCACGCAGTTCGCGCTGCTGTCCTTCTTCGCGTTCGCGCCCATGGTCGTCCTGGCCCCGCTGGCCGGGACGCTCATCGACCGGTGGGACCGCCGCCGCGCCATGCTGCTGGCGGACATGGGCAACGGCCTCAGCACGCTCATCATCTTCGGCATGGTGCTGGCGGACAGCAGGGGCCTCTTCAAGCTCCAGGCCTGGCACTTCTACCTGCCCGTGTCCTTCGGCGCGTGCTTCGGCGCCTTCCGCTGGCCGGCCTTCTTCGCCACGGTGACGCTGCTGGTGCCCAAGCAGCACCTGGGCCGCGCCAACGCCATGGCGGAGGTGGCCAGCGGCGCCAGCCAGATCCTCTCCCCCATCATCGCCGGAGGGCTCATCGACAGCGTGGGCCTGGTGGGCGTGCTGTCGGTGGACGTCTGCAGCTTCACCATCGCCATCATCACCCTGCTGATGGTCCGCTTCCCGCGTCCCCCGGTCTCCGCGGAGGGCCAGCAGGGCAAGGGGTCCATCCTCATGGAGATGAAGCAGGGCTGGAGCTTCATCAGCAGCCGCAAGGGGCTCGTGGCGCTCTTGAGCTTCACCGTCGTGGCCGTGCTGTGCATGGACCTGGTGGTGCTGCTCATCACCCCGCTGGTGCTGGCCTTCACGGACATCTCCACGCTGGGCATCATCGCGTCGGTGGCGGGCGTGGGCGCGCTGCTGGGCGCCGTGGGCATGGGCGTGTGGGGCGGCCCCAAGAACCAGCTGCACGGCATCCTGGGGTTCCAGATCATCTCGGGCCTGGTGCTCTTCATGGCCGCGCCGTCGCCCAGCGTGCCGCTGGTGGCCACCGCCGCCGCGCTCTACCTGTTCACCATGCCGCCCATGGTGGCGAGCAGCCAGTCCATCTGGCAGCGCAAGATTCCGGCGGACCTCCAGGGCCGCGCCGCGGCCGTGAAGCGGATGGTCACCCTGTGCATGTCGCCGGTCGCCAGCCTCATCGCGGGGCCGCTCGCGGACGACCTCTTCGAGCCGGCCATGGCCCCGGGCGGCGCGCTCGCCAGCACCATGGGCGCCTGCTGGGCGTGGGCCCGGGGCGCGGCATCGCCGTCATCTTCATCGTCCTGGGGCTGATGACGCTCACGAACGTCGCGTTCGCGTGGACCAACCCGCGCCTGCGCAACCTGGACCGCGAGCTGCCGGACGCCCTGCCTGACGCGGCCTCCTCCCCGGACACCGCCGCCGCCCCCCCGCCCACCGCCCCTACCGCTGGACGCCTCCGCGTCATGAGTGCCTTCTCCCAGTCCTGCGCATGCTGCGCATGTTGCCGTCCGCCATGGCCGTGGCCGCCCCGGGCGTGGGGCCGTGGCTTGCCCGCCGCCGCTGGCCGCGCACGGAAGGGGTCCTCACGCTGCCCGGCCTGCACGGCAAGGTGGAGGTGCTGCGCGACACGTGGGGCGTGCCGCACCTCTTCGCCCAGGACGAGCACGACCTGTTCTTCGCCCAGGGCTACGTGCACGGGCAGGACCGGATGTGGCAGATGGAGATGGGCCGCCGGCTGGTGGACGGCCGGCTCGCGAGCCTGCTGGGCCCCATGCTGGTGTCCGCGGACGAGTTCCTGCGCACCGTGGGCCTGCGCCACCTGGCCGAGCGCACCTGGGAGCAGGTGTCCCCGGAGGCGCGCGCCATCCTGGAGGCCTACAGCGCGGGCATCAACGCGCGCATCGCCGCGGAGCCGCTGCCCTACGAGTTCACCGTCATGGGCGCGGAGCCCGCGCCGTGGACGCCCGTGGACTCGCTCGCGCGCGGCAACCTGCTGGCGATGATGCTGGGCGGCAACCACCGCATCGAGCTGTTCCGCGCCCGGCTGGTGGCCGCCGTGGGCGAGGAGGTGGCCAACGCGCTCCTGCCGCAGAACGCGCCGGAGACGCCGCTCATCGTCCCGAAGGAGGCGCGCCTGCCGGGCCTCCAGTCCGTGAAGACGATGTCCGGCCTGGACAGCGTGGACGCGGTGATGGGCGACCCGAACATCGTCTCCGGCAGCAACAACTGGGTGGTGCACGGCCAGCGCACGAAGAGCGGCCAGCCGCTGCTCGCCAACGACGTGCACATCCCGCTGGGCATGCCCTCCACCTGGTACGAGAACGGCCTGCACGGCGGCCGCTTCCAGCACGTGGGCTTCTCCCTGCCCGGCGTGCCCATGCTCATCGTCGGCCACAACGGGAAGGTGGCCTGGGGCATGTCCAACCTGGGGCCGGACACCCAGGACTTCTACATCGAGAAGCTGGACGACCCGAAGGCGCCCAAGCAGTACCTCTACCAGGGCACCTGGCACGACCTGCACGTGCGCCGCGAGGAGATCGAGGTCAAGGGCGGCGCCCCCGTGGTGGTGGAGGTGAAGAGCACCCGGCACGGCCCGCTGATGAACAAGGTGATGTCGGACGAGATGAAGGACAGCGAGCCCCTGGCCCTCAAGTGGGCGCACCGGGAATGCCAGCCGCTCATCAACGCCGTGCTGAAGCTCAACCTGGCGCAGGACTGGGAGTCCTTCCGCGGCGCGATGAAGGCCTGGGAGGGACCGGGCCAGAACTTCGTGTACGCGGACACGGCGGGCAACATCGGCTACCAGGCCACGGGGAAGATTCCCATCCGCCAGGGACACCAGGGCCTCCTCCCCATGCCGGGCTGGACGGGCGAAGCCGAGTGGACGGGCTTCATCCCCTTCGAGGAGCTGCCCGCGTCCTTCAACCCGCCCGCGGGCTACGCGGCCACGGCGAACAACAAGATTACCTCCGACGACTACCCGCACCTCATCGCGCACAACTGGTTCCCCGGCTACCGCGCCAAGCGCATCACCGACCTGCTGGAGGCGGGCACGCAGCACAGCGTGCAGACGATGCGGGACATCCAGGCGGAGACGTACTCGCTGCCCGCGGAGGCGCTGCGCCCCTACTTCCTGGCGGCGGCGCTCCCCGCCGACGACACCCAGCGCCAGGCGGTGGACGCGCTGAAGGCGTGGGACCTGCGCTTCGAGCCGGACGCCGTGGGCGCCACCGTGTTCCAGGCCTGGTACATCGAGGTGCTGCGCAAGCTGCTCCAGCACAAGCTGGAGCCCGCGCTGGTGTCCGAGTACCTGATGGGCCAGTACGAGCGGCACGGCAGCCTGCACATGCCCTTCGTCATTGGCCAGATGTCCCAGCCGGACAGCGACTGGTGGGACGACCCGAAGACGCCGGAGAAGGAGACGCGCGACGACATCCTCCGCGCGGCGCTGACGGCGGCCACCGCGTGGCTGGTGAAGACGTACGGCCCGAAGCCGGAGGCCTGGGCCTGGGGCCAGGTGCACCAGCTCACCTACGCGCACCAGCCGCTGGGCGGGCCCGCCATCCCCGGCCCCATCCGGCGCGTCTTCAACGGCCGCACGGTGCCGGCCCGCGGGGACAACTACTCCGTGGACGGGGCGTCGTTCCTCTGGAGCCGCCCCTTCAAGGTCGTCCACGGCACCGCGCTGCGGATGATTGTCGACCTGGCGGACCTGTCCCGCTCCGTGTCCATCCACGCGCCGGGGCAGACGGAGCACCTGTTCCACAAGCACCGCGATGACCTGGTGGAGCTCAACCGCAAGGTGGAGTTCCACCCCATGCTCCACACGCGCCAGGCCGTGGAGCAGCACCGCGAGGCCACGCTGACGCTCACGCCCGCGGTGGCCCTGGCCAAATAAAACAACCCGGACTTGAAGGCCGCCACTCCCCCCGGAGCGGCGGGCCTCCAGGCCCGGGTCCATTGCTTTGAGGCTCCAGCGGGAGCCGGCACTCGTATTCGCGCCGGGTTCCCCCTCAGAAACCCGGCGCTTCCCCCTTCTATGTGCCAGCCCCTGCGGTCCCCCTCATTTCCCGCGCATGCCGCGGTGAGCTAGAAAGTCCCCCGACTCCCCGGCTCACCGTGTCGCGCTGCGCGGGCCCCCCTGCTTCCCGTGCTGCGATGAAGGAACAGTACCGGGACCCTCTGTTTCGATCTGTGAAGCGGCCCACAGGCAGTCTGTGAAGGCGTTCACACCTGCCGGACTTGTCCGCCGGACCTGGATGGGAGGCTTCCCTACCTGCATCCAGGGATTCCAGGCAGAATGGCGTTCCCCTCATGTCCTACGCGCAGCTGCTGGCTGAAATCCCCATGTTCGAGAGCCTCGGCCGGGAGGACCTGGAGAACATGTCGTCGCTCCTCCAGCCCCGGCGCTTCGCGCGGGGGGAGGTCATCTTCCACCGGGGGGACGTGGGCACCGCGCTGTTCATCATCCGGCGGGGACAGGTGGCCATCCGGCTGTCCTCCAGCGAGGGGCGGGAAATCACCCTGGCGCTGCTGGACCGGGGGGACGCCTTCGGGGAGCTGTCGCTGCTGGATGGCGAGGTGCGCTCCACCGACGCGATGGCGCGCGAGGAGGCGCACCTGCTCACGCTCCAGCGCGAGGACTTCCGGCGCTACCTGGAGACGCGGCCGCAGGTGGGCCTGGCGCTGCTGGCGAACATGAGCCGGCTGGTGCGGCGCACGACGCAGCTCGTGTACGACTCCGCCTTCCTGGACGCGCGAAGCCGGCTGGTGCGGGTGCTGCTGGAGCTGGCGAAGACGCAGGGCAAGCCGTCCCCCGAAGGGCTGGCCATCACCCCGAAGCTCACGCAGTCGGAGCTGGCCAACCTGTGCGGCGTCACCCGCGAGAGCGTGAACAAGTGGCTGCGCTACTACGTGCGCGAGGGGATGCTCAGCTTCGAGGGCGGACAGATTGTCCTCATCCAGCCGGAGCGGCTGGGACAGGACGCGGAGTAGCCGTCAGCCGCGCACGCGGAAGAGGGCCAGGGGCTCCTCGCGGCCCTTCACCGTCACCGGGGCCAGGGGCTCCAGCGCGAAGGCGTCCGCGTCCAGCAGGGCGCGCGTGGCGTCGGTGACCAGCACCTCGCCCGGGCGCGCGACGCCGCACACGCGGGCCGCCACGTTGGTGGCGTCTCCCACGGTGGCGTACTGGAGGTAGCGCTCCGAGCCGATGTTGCCCGCGGCCACCGGGCCGGAGTTGAGCCCGATGTGGACTTGAATCTCCGGCGCGCCCTCCTGCCGCCAGCGGGCGTTGAGGGCGGCCAGGGCGTGCTGCATCTCCACGGCCGCGCGCACGGCCCGGTCCGCGTCGTCCGGCCGGGCGAAGGGGGCGCCCCACACGGCCATCAGCGCGTCGCCGATGTACTTCTCCAGCGTGCCCTCGTGGCGGAAGACGATGTCCGCCATCACCGGGAAGTACGCGTTGAGCATGTCCACCACCTGCCGGGGCTTGAGGCGCGAGGACATGGCGGTGAAGCCGGTGATGTCGGAGAAGAGGATGGTGACGTTGGCCTCGCGCACCTCCAGCGGCACGCCCCGCAGCGCCTTGAGCTGGCGCACGACGTCCGGCGGGAAGAAGCGCTGGTAGGCGTTTCTGAGCACCGCCTCCTCCTCCAGCCGCCGCGCCAGGTGCGCGTGGTCCAGGGCGATGGCGGCCTGGTTGGCGAAGGCGGTGAGGAACTCCAGGTCCTCGTCGGTGAAGAGGCCGCCCTGGGTGAGGCTGTCCAGGTACAGCACGCCCAGCACCGTGTCGCGCGTGCGCAGGGGCACGCAGAGCGAGGCGCGGATGGACTGGCGGAAGACGGAGTCCGCGCCCTGGAGCCGCGCGTCGTCCTTCGCGTCGGTGAAGAGGGCCGCCACGCCGCGCGAGTGCACGTAGTCCACGATGTGCTGGCTGAAGAAGCGCTCCGGCAGCGCCCCACCCCGCGCGCCCCGGGCCACGCGCGGCACCAGCGCCCCGGTCTCCCGGTCCACCAGCAGCACCAACGCCCGGTCCACCGCCCAGATTTGGAACACCAGTTGCAGCACGCGCTCCAGCAGCCCGTCCACCGGGCCCGGGGAGGACAGAATCTGCCCCACCTTGAGGAGCACCTGGAGCTTGTCGCGGGTGCGGTCCGGCGAGCGCGTGTCGAGCAGCGCCTCCATGGGCCCGCCGGAGAAGCGCGTCTCCAAAGGCTGCGTGCGCAGCGGGCCCCAGCCGTCCGGCAGCGGCGTGTCCGGGGACACCAGCCGGAACCACACCTCGCCGCAGCGGAAGGACTGGCCGTGGCCCAGCTCCTGGCGGGAGACGCGGTGCGGCCCCACGAAGCTGCCGTTCTTGCTGTCCAGGTCCACCAGCACCACGCGCCCGCCCGCGCGCTCCAGCCGCGCGTGGCGCCGCGACAGGCTGGGGTGCGGCACGCGGATGCCGTTCTCCTCGGTGCGGCCGATGGTGGTGGTGCCCTCCGGCAGCATCACCACCCGTTCATCCACCTGGCCTGGGTTGAGGATGAGGCGCATGGGCTCAAGACCGCGGGGGGTGGAGGACGGGGCTCAGGTGGGTCCCTTGGCCGTGAAGGCGCCGGGCCGGGGCGCGGGCCCGGGCGCCTCCAGGACGGCGGGGGCCACCTGTTCGGAGGTGGCGTCCGCGGAGGACGCGGACTGGCTGCCCTGGCGGGCCACCACCTCGTGCACGCGCAACGGCTGGCCTCCGGGCCCTGACAGGTAGCGCTCTCCGGCGGCGCGGCAGTCGAAGGCGCCCGCGAGCCGGG
>NZ_JBKGHJ010000421.1:0-7494 GCF_046520365.1 Corallococcus sp. 4LFB | reverse complement strand
CGGCCTGCTCCACGCCGCCCGCCTTGCCTTGAGCGCCCGCGCCGTGGCGAGCCGCACGTTGCGCGCGGACCGGCGCGCCAGGCCGCCGCTCCACAGCAGGTCCAGGGCGAAGGTGGTCCACACCGTCAGCTCGTCGTCCGGCCGCAGGAACGCCTCGAAGCGGGCCAGCGCCTGCGCGCGCGGCTCACCGGCGCGCAGCTCCTCCTCCGACAGCTCGACGTGCAGCGTCGTGCTGTGCGCCAGCGGCAGCTCCGGCGCGATGACCGCCTCGAAGCGCTCGCCCGTGGTGAGGCGGACCGCCACCAGGTGCACCAGCTCCGGCGGGATGCCCGCCTCCAGCGGGTGCGCGTTCGCCTCCGCGTAGAAGAGGACCAGCCGGTCCGCGGCGTCCGCCAGCGAGCGCAGCTCCAGCGGCGGGCGCCACTCGCCCTTGTAGAGCCGGCGCCGGTTCGGCCCCGTGCGCGTCTCCTGCCGCTCCAGCTGCGTGTCCACCATGTACTCGAACGCGCCCAGCATGCGGTCGAAGTAGTCCGGCTTGCCCTCCAGCTGGCCCAGAATCTCCGCCACCGCCTCGATGGTGGAGACGCAGTGGTCCGCCGGCTCCGCGCGGATGCGGTAGTTGCTCGGGCGGCGCGGCACGAAGCCGATGCGCGGCAGCGCCGCGAGCACCGGGTTGCGCATCACCACCTTCTTCGCCTGCGGCCAGGTGCCGTCCACGACGATGAGCGTCTCCGGCGGGTTCGCCTGGGCCTCCTCCACGGAGATGGCGTCCTCGCCCGGGAAGAGCACCGCGACGCGCTCCGGGTTCCGGGCCAGCTCCTCCAGCCGCGCGTGGCCGGTGAAGTCCACGCCCCGGTGCAGCTCCGAGTTGGGCAGCGACAGGTGCGCCATGCGCGCCGTGCCAATGGCCACGCGCCGCTCCCGGGGATGCTGGAGGAACACCACGCGCGTGCGCGTCTGGAGCTGGGGGACGTGCGCGCAGTAGCACGCGCTTTCAGGACGCAGACACTTGATGCAGAAGGTACGCACGCCCGGCCCTTTATCACGGCCCCGCCCCCGGCGGCCGGGAGGGGCGCCCCCTCAAGCAAGGGCCGCCCCCTCCCCTGCCCGCCCGGGAACGGCTACATGGTGCGGACCGTGAACCTGCTCCTGCTCTTCGACGAGGACTTCCAGCCGGACGGCACCGCCCGGCTCACCGGCCGCCGCGCCCAGCACGCCCGCGAGGTCCTCAAGGCCGAACCCGGCGAGTCCCTGCGCGTGGGCCGCCTGGACGGGCCCACCGGCACGGGCGAGGTGCTGGAGAACGCCCCCGGCCTGCTCCACCTGCGCGTCACCCTCACGGACGCGCCCCCGCCCAGGGCCGGCGTGGACCTGCTGCTGGCCATCCCCCGCCCCAAGGCGCTCAAGAAGGTGCTGCCCGCCGTGGCGTCCCTGGGCGTGGACAGGGTGGTGCTGGTGAACGCGGCCCGCGTGGAGAAGAGCTACTTCGACTCCAAGGTGCTCAACGAGGCCTTCATCCGCGACCTGCTCCACCAGGGCCTGGAGCAGGCCCGCGACACGCGCCCCCCGCAGGTGCTGATCCGCGAGCGCTTCCGCCCCTTCGTCGAGGACGAGCTGGACACCGTCTTCGGCACGGACGCCCTGCGCCTGCTCCCCCACCCTCCGGCCAGCCAGCCCCTCCAGGCCCGGGGTGTCGCGAGCGCCCGGCGCGTGGTGCTCGCCATTGGTCCGGATGGAGGCTGGGTGCCCTTCGAGGCGCAGCTGCTGGAGGCGCACGGCTTCCAGCCGTTCTCCCTGGGCCCCCGCATCCTGCGCGTGGAGACGGCGGTGCCGGTGCTGCTGGGTCAGGTGACGCTGCTCAAGGCGCCGGCGCCGTAGCCGCGGGCGCCGCCACCGGCGCGGGAGGCTGGCTCTTCTGCCACTCCTCCAGCGGGATGGGCTTGACGACCTTGAGCACGGACATGTCCACCTTCTCCGGGCGCGGCTCGGTGCGCGTGTCCTCGGTGACGGTGAAGTTCAGGCGGTTGATTTCGTGCCCGTCCTCCGTCTCCAGCACGACGCGCCAGTCGCCCGGCTTGGGCGTGGTGCCCGGCCGCGCGTAGTAGCGGTAGCCGCCCTCCGTGCCGTTGCTGCTCACGTTGGCCATGAACCCCTTGCCCAGCGCCGTCCAGCCCTTCTCCGGGTGGTCGAAGTACCAGCGCACGCGCACCTGGTACTTCTCGAAGCCCTTGGGGGCGAAGATGCGGAAGAAGTACATGGGCTCCTCGCCGGCCCGCACCGCGAAGTCCTGGTCGCCGTGGTGGAACGCCGTCCAGACCTTCCACCACGGGTGAGCCTCCGACGTCAGGCGATACACGCCCGGGGAGACGCGCTCCACCGAGTGGTAGATGCCGCTGTACTGCACCGCCAGGGGCACCGGCGGAATCACGCCCAGGAAGTAGCACCCGAACAGCAGCGCCTGCGCGCCGAAGCCGGGCACCGCCACCGTGCGCAGCAGCGCCGTCTCGTCCGGGCGCCACCGCTTGAGCACGCGCAAGAGCCCGTAGATGCTCCCGCACCCCATGGCGACGGAGAGCGTGAAGATCCACCACCCCACCCGCCCCAGCAGCACCGGCAGCAGCGACGCGAAGTACAGCGTCACGCAGAGGCTGAAGACGGCGACGCGGATGACGGGGCCCAGCTGCCGGAAGCGCGGCATCTCGTTCGCCACCAGCAGCCCGAACATGCCCGCCATGAACAGGAGCGGCGTGAAGCCCGACGAGCTCTTGAACAGGAACAGCGTGAAGGCGGAGAGCAGGCTGCCCATGAAGAAGTGCAGCGCGTCCTCGCGGAAGCGCCACACCTTCATCAGCAGCTTCGGCGGCTCCACGCCTTCGGGGTAGCGCTGCTCCAGCACCAGCAGGCCCGCGAGGATGGCCAGGTAGGCGAAGTTCTGCACCTCCGTGAGCGCGTCGTCGACGGGGCTCAGCGTGAGGACGTCGTAGAGGAAGCCCGCGAAGAAGAAGAGGGCCATCTCCTGCTTCTCGTACTTCGCGCGGAAGGCCTGCACGCGGTCCACCAGCGTGGGCGTCTTCTCCGTGCTGACGAGGTCGTCCGGCTCCGCGACGGCGCCACCCGGCGTGGCGACCGCGACGTTCGCCCCGGGCGGCAGGGGTCCTCCCGCCACCGGACTGCCGGGCACTTCGGTGGACGCGTCCTGCGGCTTCGAATCAGGCGGTGTGACGGTGAGCACGGCGGCGAGACCCCTCTTGGCGACCGCCGCCCAGTCTACGCGGGGGACGGGGCCCGGGTCTTCCCCCCGGGCCGTCCCACCCTGGCGCCTACTTGCCGCCGGCGGCGACCAGGTCCTGCAGCTCGCCGCGCTCGGCCAGCTCCATCAGGATGTCGGAGCCGCCCACGAACTTCCCGTGGATGTAGACCTGCGGAATCGTGGGCCAGTTGGAGTAGTCCTTGATGCCCTGGCGCACGTTGGGGTCCGCCAGCACGTCCACCGTGTGCACCGGGCCCAGCGGCTGGAGCAGCTGGAGGGCGCGCGCGGAGAAGCCGCACTGGGGGAACAGGGCGTTGCCCTTCATGAAGAGGACGATGGGGTGCGACTTCACCGTCTCGTCGAGGTGGGCCTTGAGGGTTGCGTCCATGAGTCGTTGCTCCTTCTTCAGCGGGGCCCGAGCTTCTTCCACTGCTCGGGCGAATAGGTCTTGAGCGCCAGCGCGTGCAGCTCGCCGGACTTCAGCCACGGCTGCAGCGGCGCGTACACCAGCTGGTGCTGCTCCACCATCGTCTTGCCGGTGAAGGCGGGGGAGACGACGCGCGCCTCGAAGTGGTCCCCCGTCCCTGTCGTGTCGTTCAACTCCACCTCCGAGCCCGGCAGGGCGTCGAGGAGGTAACGGCGAAGCGTCTCGGCGTCGAGCATCAGTTCATCCCCTTTCCCATCACCAACATGGCCGGATCCACCCCCAGCCCCCGCAGGGTGGCATCCCACAGCTTCGCCGGGTCCTGGCCCAGCACCGCGTCCGCGGTGGCGTCGGCGTACAGCCACGAGCCCGCGGCGATCTCGTTCTCCAGCTGCTTGGGGCCCCAGCCCGCGTACCCCAGGCAGAAGCGCACGCGCGGGTTCGTCCGCTGCAGCAGGGGGCCCAGCGCGTCCAGCGTGACGCTCAGGTAGAGGCCGGGCAGGACGGCGTGCTTCTCCGGGACGGACGCGTCGTCATGCAGGAGGAAGCCCCGCTGGGGCTCCACCGGGCCGCCCACGAACACCGGCTGCGACACGCGGTCGGTCGAGATGTCCATCGACTGACCGCGCGCCAGCTCACCGAGCGTCAGGGGCGCTCCCCGGTTCACGACGAGCCCCATGGAGCCCGTCTCCCCGTGTTCGATCATCAGGATGACCGACCGGTAGAAGTTCGGGTCTCCAAGCTGGGGCATGGCCAGCAGGAAGCCTGAGGCGAGGTTCTTCACGTCTGGGAGCATCGGCCGTCCGGCGGGGGTGTGCAACCGGAACCCGCTCCCCTGCTGACCTCAGTGCCAGCTCTGGTGCTTGGACTTCAACGCCTTGGCCAGCTTCTCCGGATCCAGCGGCTTGCCGATGAAGAGGTCCGCGCCCAGGCCCTTGCACTTGCGCGCGGTGGCCGCGTCGCTCATGGCGCTCACGCCGATGAGCACCGCCTGCGGGAACTTCTCACGCAGCTTGGACATGAGCGTGGTGCCGCTGCGGCCGGGCAGGAACACGTCCACGATGGCGGCGTCCATGCGCTTGTTGCGCACGGCGAACTCGGCCTCCTCCGCGCTGCCCACGGGCATCGCGTCGTAGCCCCAGCCGCTCACCATCTCCACCAGCAGCTCGCGGTGCGCGGCGTCGTCCTCCACCACCAGCACCGAGCCCCGGACGGTTTCCTTGCGCAGACCGTCGTCGCGCGGACGCTCATCACGGGCAGGCGAGAGGGGGATTTCTTCCGTCGGAAGGGACATGGTGTTCACCTGAGGGCAAAGGGTTTCCGTTCGAGTGGAACCTTTGTCCCGATGTGAGGCATTCCTCACACTTCGCGACGGCGACCTCCCCCCAATGCCTGTGAAGCGAGCGAGGCGCCAAGCACCAGCAGGACGAGCAGGCCCCAGGCGGGAATGACGACGCGCCCCCCGCCCTCGTAGATGAGCGCGGCGTAGGACGTGCCCAGGTAGCGGCCCAGGGACATGGGCTCCATGCGGGCGATGCCGAAGAAGCTCACCGTGGACTCGGTGAGGATGGCGTTGGGCAGGCGGCTCAGGAACACGGCCAGCACGAACGGGCGCAGCAGGGGCCACAGGTGCACGCGCAGGACGTGCACCCCGCCGCCGCCCAAAGCCCGCGCGGCGGCCACGTACTCCTGGCCCTCCAGCGTGGCCAGGCGGTCGCGGAACATGCGCGCGGGGCCGGCCCAGCCCACCAGGGCCAGCGACGTCACCATCAAGCCGAAGGGGCCCAGGCCGCGGGTCATTCCCGCGTCCATGAGGGACTGGCCCGCGAGCTGGAGCACCATCACCACGAGCACGTCCGGCAGCGCGAACACGGCGTCCACGGCGCGCAGGAGCACCTGCTCCGTCACGCCGCCCGACAGCCGCGCGAGCGCCGCGACGGCGAGCCCCAGCACGGTGGACAGCGCACCGGCCGCGAGCCCCACGGCCAGGGACACCCAGAGGCCGCCGAAGGCCAGCTCGCACACGCTGCGGTCGGGGCGGTTGAGGTCCCAGCCCAGCGGGCAGGTGTGCGTGAGGGCTTCCGGGAAGAGGCGTCCGGCCACGAGGCTCAAGCCGCCCAGCCCCACCAGGAGGACCAGCCCCACCCAGGCGCGCACGGGGACGCGGTTCAAGCGCGGGCCTCCCGGGCGCGCGGATCCACGAGCATGCGCAGCAGCTCCACGGTGAGGCTCACGACGACGAGCACGGTGGCGAAGGTGGTGGTGGACACGACGACGACGGCGACCTGCTTGTTGAGCACGGCGAGCACGTAGAGCTGGCCGAAGTAGGGCAGGCCGAAGACGCGCTCCGCGGCGAACGAGCCCGCGAGCAGCGCGGTGGCGACGGGCGTCACGGCGTCCAGGAGCGCGGGCCACACGTTGGGGAGGACGTGGCGGCGCAGCACGGTGCCGGCGTCCAGCCCCTTGCTGAGCGCGGTGCGCACGTAGTCGCGGGACAGCTCGGTCTCCAGGGCATCCCCCACGAGCGTGCCCAGGAAGGTCCCCGGCCAGATGGCGATGACGACCGCCGCGCAGAGCTCCGGCAAGAGGTGGCCGCGCTCCACCACGGCGGGGGCCAGGAGCAGCGCGGGGATGAACACCGGCGTCCCGAACGCGATGGCGGGCAACACGTCACCGAGCACGGCGAAGCGCCCCCGCCGCCACCGGGTGCGAAGGAGCGCGAAGCCCACGGCCCAGGCAAGGGCCAGGGGCAGCGCGACCAGGCCCACGCCCACGCTGCCGGAGAGCTTCTGGAGGAGCTCATCGCCGGTGATGCCCTGAGCGCTGGTGCCCAGCCGCTCCCCGGCGAACAGCTTCTGCCACGGCCGCAGGAACCCGAGCGGCTCACCGATGCCCAGGTCGCGCCGGTACGAAGCCGCCAGCTCCGGAGACACCTGCCGCTTGGTGTCGCTCTCCGTGGTGAGCGGCAGCGCGGCCATGAGGAAGTACGAGGCCACCGCCACCACCGGCACGAGCACGAGCTGCCGCACGAGGCGCGTCGCGATGAGGCGCATGCGCTAGGGCCCCTGCCTTGCGTGCGAAGCGCGCGGTCCCACGCCTCGGGATACGAACCCGCGCTGAGCGCTCGCGATGCGCGACGCCAGGCCTCGCATCGAGGAGTCCGTGCGCATCGTCAGGGCCCCTGCCCTTCCGCGCGAGCCGAGGGCGTCTCCGCCGGGCCCAGCCGCAGCGCGCGCAGCGCGAGGAAGTTGAACGGATCCACGTCCAGCCCGTGCAGCCGGGCCCGCGCCCGGAAGTAGCGGTCCGGGTGGTACAGCGGCGCGATGACGGCCTGCTCGCCCACCAGCACCTCCTGGGCCTTCGCGTACAGCTCGCGCGCGTGCAGCTTGTCCGCGTCGCCGTCCGCCTCCTCCAGCAGCTGCTCGAAGCGGCGCATCGGCTCCCCCCCGGCCTGCGTCTCCCAGCCCGTCTGGTGGTTGCCCTGCCGTTCGAACAGCGTGAAGAACGTGTTCGGGTGCGCGTAGTCCGCGCCCAGCCGCCGCAGCTGCAGGTCATACGCGCGCGGCCCCTGCGGCGTCCTGCGCGCCACCTCCGCGGAGAAGTCCGAGCGCGAGTCCACCACCACCGTCACGCCCACCCGCGCGAGCTGCGCCGCGATGCGCTCCGCCAGCGCCTCCTCCGGCACGAATGAATCCCCCGCCTTCACCACCAGCCGCAGCGGTCGGTCCAGCCCCTTCACACCGGCCAGCTCCGCCTTCGCCCGCTCCGGCTCGTAGCGCGGCAGCCGCGCGGCCTGCTCGGGCGAGGCCGCGTCCGGCAG
>NZ_JBKGHJ010000420.1:0-7502 GCF_046520365.1 Corallococcus sp. 4LFB | reverse complement strand
CGCTGGGCCGCCCTGCGCGCCGCGCTCACCGCCACGCCGGAGGGCGCGGACGCGTTCGGCTCCAGCCTGGTGACGAAGGGCGACGACGCGGCGGAGCTCCAGTGCGTGCGCGCGCTCCTGTCGCTGGCGGACCGCTGGACGTACGCCCGCGCGCTGCACCCGGAGACGAAGGCCCTCTTCCACACCTGGCCCACGCTCAGGCTGCCCAAGCCGCTGGTGTTTGATCAGCTGGTGCAGCTGCAGCGCCCGGACGCGCAGCTGGAGGAGAAGACGGAAGGGCTGGAGCACCACCTGCGCCACCGCGACGGCTTCAAGCTCACGGACCGCCGGGGCACCCCGCGCGACGTGATGAACGAGGTGGACTACTGCGTCATCTGCCACGAGCGGCAGAAGGACTCGTGCAGCAAGGGCTTCCCCGCGAAGGACCCGGTGGCGGAGGGCCACTCGTTCAAGAAGAACCCCCTGGGCATCCCGCTCACCGGCTGCCCGCTGGACGAGCGCATCTCGGAGGCGCACGCGCTCAAGCGCGAGGGTGACTCCGTGGCCGCGCTGGCCATGGTGACGCTGGACAACCCCATGTGCCCGGGCACCGGCCACCGCATCTGCAACGACTGTATGAAGGCCTGCATCTTCCAGAAGCAGGAGCCGGTGAACATCCCGCTGGCGGAGACGGCCACGCTCACCGACGTGCTGGAGCTGCCGTGGGGCTTTGAAATCTACGGTTTCCTCACGCGCTGGAACCCGCTCAACCTCCGCCGCCCGTACGCCCTGCCCTACGTGGGCCGCAACGTGATGGTGGTGGGCATGGGCCCCGCCGGCTACACGCTGTCGCACTACCTGCTCAATGAAGGCTTCGCCGTCACCGGCGTGGACGGCCTCAAGATTGAGCCGTTCCCGGATGAGCTGGTGGGCCGCAACGGCCACACGCTGGCGCCCATCCGCGACTGGCGCGCGCTCACGCGCGAGCTGGACGAGCGCGTGCTGGAGGGCTTCGGCGGCGTGTCCGAGTACGGAATCACCGTGCGCTGGGACAAGAACTTCCTCACGCTCATCCACCTGACGCTCGCGCGCCGCGAGGGCCTGCGCATCTACGGCGGCATCCGCTTCGGCGGCACGCTGACGGTGGAGGACGCGTGGGCGCTGGGCTTCGACCACGTGGCCATCGCCGCGGGCGCGGGCCGCCCCACCATCATCGGGATGAAGAACAACCTCATCCGGGGCATCCGCAAGGCGTCCGACTTCCTGATGGCGCTGCAGCTCTCGGGCGCCTTCAAGCGCGACTCGCTGGCGAACCTCCAGGTGCAGCTGCCCGCCATCGTCATCGGCGGCGGCCTCACCGGCATCGACACCGCCACGGAGCTGATGGCGTACTACCCGGTGCAGGTGGAGAAGACGCTGGAGCGCCACGAGCAGCTGGTGGCGGACCTGGGCGAGGACGGCGCCGTCGCGCGCCTGGACGCCGAGGAGCGCGCCACCTACCAGACCTTCCTGGAGCACGGCCGCGCCGTGCGCGCGGAGCGCCAGAAGGCCCGGGCCGAGGGCCGCTCGCCGGACTTCATCCACCTGCTGCGTTCGTGGGGCGGCGTGAGCCTGGTGTACCGCCGGGGCCTCACGGAGTCCCCCGCCTACCGCCTCAACCACGAAGAGGTGTCCAAGGCGCTGGAGGAGGGCATCCGCTTCATTGAACGGATGAGCCCCACGGAGGCGCTGCAGGACGACACCGGCGCGGTGCGCGCCATCCGCTTCGAGCGCATGGTGACGGTGGACGGCAAGCTCAAGGGCAGCGGCCAGTTCTTCGAGCTGCCGGCGAAGACGGTGTGCGTGGCGGCGGGCACGTCCCCCAACGTCACCTACGAGAAGGAGTACCCCGGCACCTTCCAGCTGGACGAGGCGAAGGAGTACTTCCAGGGCCACGAGCTGGTGGAAGACGCAAACAGCTTCAAGCTCCAGCCGGTGGAGGCCGCCGAGGACCCCGAGGCGAAGGTGGGCTTCTTCACGTCCTACGCACAGGACGGCCGCTTCGTGTCCTTCTACGGCGACAACCACCCGACCTACGCGGGCAACGTGGTGAAGGCCATGGCCAGCGCGAAGGACGGCCACCCGGAGGTGGCGCGCCTGTTCGCGAAGGAGGTCGCCGCCATGGACTTCCGAGACACGGCCGCGCAGGAGGCGCGCGAGGCGAAGCGCGCCGCCCACTTCGCGAAGCTGGATGAGGCGTTCCTCGCCACCGTCGTCGCGGTGAACCGGCTCACGCCGACCATCGTGGAGGTGGTGGTGCGCGCGCCCTTCGCCGCGAGCCACTTCTCCCCCGGCCAGTTCTACCGGCTCCAGAACTTCGAGCGGAACGCGCCGCTCGTGGACGGCGTGCGCCTCACCATGGAGGGCCTGGCCCTCACGGGCGCGTGGGTGGACAAGGAGCAGGGCCTGATGGGCACCATCGTGCTGGAGATGGGCTCCTCCTCCCGCCTCTGCGCCGCGCTCAAGCCCGGCGAGCCCGTCGTGCTGATGGGCCCCACGGGCGCGCCCACGGAGATTGGCCACAACGAGACGGTGGTGCTGGTGGGCGGCGGCCTGGGCAACGCGGTGCTCTTCTCCATCGCGCGCTCGCTCAAGGCCGCGGGCTGCCGGGTGGTGTACTTCGCGGGCTACCGGCTGAAGTCGGACTCGTTCAAGCAGGACGAAATCGAAGCCGGCACCGACCAGGTCATCTGGTCCGTGGACTCCGGGGAGACGCTGGACGTGCGCCGTCCGCAGGACGCGGCCTTCCGGGGCAACGTGGTGCAGGCCATGGTGGCGTACGCGGAGGGCAAGCTGGGCGTGGAGCCCGTCATCTCGCTGAGCGAGGTGGACCGCATCATCGCCATCGGGTCGGACCGGATGATGCGCGCGGTGGCGGAGGCCCGGCACGGCGTGCTCCAGCGGTTCCTCAAGCCGGGCCACGAGGCCATCGGGTCCATCAACTCCCCCATGCAGTGCATGATGAAGGAGATCTGCGCCCAGTGCCTCCAGCGGCACGTGGACCCGCTCACCGGCAAGGAGACGTGGGTCTTCTCCTGCTACAACCAGGACCAGCGGCTGGACCACGTGGACTTCGTCAGCCTGAACCAGCGCCTGCGCGGCAACACGGTGCTGGAGAAGATGGGCGACACCTTCCTCGCGCAGCTCTTGAAGAAGGCGCCGCGGCTCAAGCGCGTCTAGCCCTCAGCGCCGCACGCCCGCGAAGGCCTTGAGCATGTCCTGATAGTTCTTCGTCAGGTCGGCTTCGCGGGACAGCACCACGTCCACGTTGGCGTCGCCGAACTCCCGGCGCGCCTCCGGGAGCTTCTGGAAGGTCTCCACCTGGCGCCGCATGGACTCCACCTGCGGCGCCAGCTCCTGCTGCTGCTCCTCCGGCATGCGGGACTGGAGCGCCTCCAGCTTCTTGAGCTCCTCCTCGTACTGGAGCGTCCGGCCCATCTGCCGCTGGCTGATGACGGCGGTGACGACCTCCGCGATGCGGTTCACCTCGTCCGTGGACAGCCCCGCGGCCTGGCGCGCGTCGGCCTCCGCCCGCGCCTTGCGCTCGATGAGCTTCAGGCCGCTCCGGGCCTTCGCCAGCGCCTGCGGCGTGCCCGCGTCCATCAGCGGCCCCATGTCCTGCAGGCCCCGCATCAGCGACCCGTACACCTCCAGCATCTTGCGCTGGTAGCCCACGTACGCATCCAGTTGGGCCTTCGTCACGGTGAAGGGGCCGCCCGGCACGTCCTCGCCGGCCTCCCCGCCTTCCAGGCGGGCGACCGTCTCCCTGGCGCCGCCGCCCCCTTCCGGGCCCTCCGCCGCATCCTTGCGACACGCGGACAGGACGAGGACGACGGCCAGACACCCCCACGACTTGCGCATGCCACCTCCCATAATCGCCAACGGGTGGCCAGTGTATGCTCCGGCTGGCCCCGCGAACGGCGGTTCCCGAACGCCCTCCACGGGCGGGCTGTTCCGGGCACTGAACATTCGCCTCATTACCTTTGACCAACCCGGCCACGGTCATGTACGAACCGCGGTCCTGTAGCTTCCGGTGGAGGGACTTTGAGGATTTTCCTGGTAAGGCACGGCGATGCGGACGCAGAGATCCCCGAGGGTCTCGGCGACGAGGCGCGCGCGCTGACCGCGAAGGCCCGTACGAATGTCGCCGCGCACTTCGCGGCGCTGTCCGAGCGCATGGGGCCCATCAGCCTCATCCTCACCAGCCCGCTGGTGCGCACGGTGCAGACGGCGCAGATCCTCTCCAACTCCGTGAAGCATGAAGGCCTCCTGCGCGTGCACCGCTGCCTGCTGCCGGACATGCCGGTGGGCGCGGTGGAGCCGGTGCTCAAGGAGTACTCCGACGAGAACCTCGTCCTGGTGGGCCACCAGCCCTCCATGGGCGCGCTGGCGGCGCACCTGCTGGGGATGCAGTCCTTCCCCAAGCCGGTGAACCCGGGCACGGTCATCGCCATGGAGTGGCCGGACACGCCCACCAGCACGGAGGACCAGGTGCCCGGCGAGAAGGGGGAGAACCCCCCGGCGCAGCACCTGAAGTTCCTGTTCTACGCCGCCCCCGGCCAGCAGGTCCTCGACGTCATCCAGTGACGTCCGGGAGCGCGGCGCCATGATGGACGAAGCCCGCTACCACTCCCTCGTGGCCGCCGCGTTCAAGCGCATCCTGGCGGCCGCGGACACCTTCGACCCGGACGTGCTGGAAGCCGAAGCCACCGGGGACAAGGTGACGCTCACGGCCGCGTCGCAGGAGAAGTGCATCATCAACACCCAGCGCGCCGTCTGGCAGGTCTGGGTGGCCGGCCAGGGCCAGGGCATCCACTTCAGCTACGACGACGCCTCGCGCACCTGGAAGGACGACAAGGGGCGCGGGCTGGAGCTGTTCGCCTTCGTCGCCGGCGTGGTGAAGCACCTCACCGGCGAAGCGCTCACCTACCCGTCCTGACGCCCGCGACAGCCTGGGAGGAGGCCCGTGGCGCTGCTGGCCACGAGCCCCCGCGCGAGCAGGACGGCGGGTGCTTCAGACCTTCATCACTTCCTGCTCCTTGGCCGCGAGCATGGTGTCCACCTGCTTGATGCCGGCGTCCGTCTTGTCCTGGACGTCCTTGGTGAGGCGCTTGAGGTCGTCCTCGGTGATCTTCTTGTCCTTCTGCTGCGTCTTGAGGGCCTCGTTCGCGTCGCGGCGGATGTTGCGGATGGCGACCTTGTGCTCCTCGCCCTTCGCCTTCACCTGCTTGACGATGTCCTTGCGGCGCTCCTCGGTGAGGGGCGGGAAGGGCAGGCGGATCATCTCGCCGTCGTTCATCGGGTTGATGCCCAGGTTCGCCTCACGCAGGGCCTTCTCGATGTCCTTCAGCACGCCCTTGTCCCAGGGCTTGATGGTGATGAGGCGGGGCTCCGGCGCGTTGATGCTGGCCACGCCGGCCAGCGGCGTGGGCGTGCCGTACTGGTCCACCTTGATGCCGTCCAGGATGGCGGTGCTCGCACGGCCGGTGCGCACCTTCGCCAGCTCCCGCTTGAGGTCGTCCAGTGACTTGTCGATACGGCTCTTCAGTTCCGCGGCGGCGTCAGCCATTTGAGTCTCCTCCAGAAGTAGGTGTGTGTTCGCTGTCCTGCTTGGGGCTTCAGGCCCAGACCGTCTCAGCCGCGCCGACGACGGTGCCGAACTCGCCGTGGCCCGTGACGGCGCGCTGGATGTTCCCGCGCGTGCCCAGGTCGAACACGATGATGGGCAGCTTGTTGTCCATGCACAGCGAGATGGCCGTGGAGTCCATCACGTTGAGGTTCTGCTTGAGGACGTCCATGTACGTGAGCGTCCGGTAGCGCTTCGCGGTGGGGTCCTTCTTCGGGTCCGCGTTGTAGACGCCGTCCACCTTGGTGGCCTTGAGGATGACCTGCGCGTTGATTTCCATCGCGCGCAGCGACGCGGCCGTGTCGGTGGTGAAGTAGGGGTTGCCCGTGCCCGCGGCGAAGATGACGACGCGGCCCTTCTCCAGGTGGCGCACCGCGCGCCGGCGGATGTAGGGCTCCGCGATCTGCTCCATCTTGATGGCGGACTGCACGCGCGTCTTCAGCCCCTGCTTCTCCAGCGAGTCCTGCAGCGCCATGGAGTTGATGCAGGTGGCGAGCATGCCCATGTAGTCCGCGCTCGCGCGGTCCATGCCCTCCGTGGCGCCCGCGACGCCGCGGAAGATGTTGCCGCCGCCAATGACGAGCGCGATTTCGAGCCCCGTCCGCGACAGCTCGGCGACTTCCTCCGCGATGCGCGTGAGGGTGGGCGGGTGGATGCCGTACTTCCCCTCGCCCATCAGGGCTTCGCCCGACAGTTTGAGGAGGATGCGCTTGTAGGGAGAGGTGGATTCGGACATACGCGTCCGCTTCTATCCCCCGCCCCGCGCCCAAGCAACGACGGAAGTCGTGACGCGCGCCGCACCGTCCGGTGCCGGGCGGACGGACGCCGGCAGGAGGGGCCTGGAAGACCAAGGGCCGCGCCCCCGGCGCCCTTCCCCAGGAGAGGAAGGGCCCCAGGCACGCGGCCCTGGAGGACGGCGGGACGGCGGGAGGCGGCTTAGGCCTGGCCCAGCGTCTTGGCCACTTCGGCGGCCAGGTCGTCCTTCTTCTTCTCGATGCCCTCACCCACCTCGAAGCGGGCGAAGCGGCGCACGGAGACCTTCTCGCCAATCTTGGCGGCGCGCTCGTTGATCATCTCGCCGACCTTCTTCTTGTCGTCCTTCACCCAGAGCTGGTCCACCAGGCAGACGCCCTCGTAGTACTTCTCCATCTTGCCCACGAGGATCTTCTCCAGCATCGCCTCGGGCTTGCCCTGCTGCTTGAGCAGCTCGCGCTGGATCTCCTTCTCCTTGTCCATGGCCTCGGAGGGGACCTCCTCGCGGCGGACGTACTTGGGGTTGGCCGCGGCGATCTGCATGGCCACGTCCTTCACCAGCTCCTGGAAGTCCGGGTTGCGCGCGACGAAGTCCGTCTCGCAGTTGACCTCCACCAGCACGCCGATGCGGCCGCCGTGGACGTAGGAGCCCACGATGCCCTCGGCGGCGACGCGGCCGGCCTTGCCCTCGGCCTTGGAGATGCCCTTCTTGCGCAGCCACTCCTCGGCCTTGGCGAAGTCGCCACCGGACTCGGCCAGCGCCTTCTTGCAGTCCATCATGCCCGCGTTGGTGCGCTCGCGGAGGTCCTTCACCATCTGGGCGGTGATCTCAGCCATGTCGTGTCTCTTTCTTCTTCTGCTCCGAGCCTGGCGGCGTGCGCCGGGGGCGGAGGCCTGAGTTCAAGGGAGGAAACGCTGGAACGAAAAACGGAGACGGCCGGACAGCGGGCCTTGAGAGGTGCCGCCCGGCCGACTCCGGAAGCTGCGGAAGGAAAGCGATGGGGACCGGGCGGTTACTCCGCCGCCGGCGTGGCCTCGCCACCCTCGGGCGCCTGCTCGGTGGCGGCGGGGGCGGCGGCAGCGCTGCCCTTCATCTCCACGAGGG